>CAZTDA010000103.1:0-6826 GCA_964612155.1 uncultured Eubacteriales bacterium
GCGGCGCAGGCAGGTTGACCGCTCCAACACGGTCTGGGCAATATCCAAATAGTAATTATGTTTGTCGCGTCTCACAAAATCACCCTTTCAAACGATTAAAGGAACGGCCTGGATTTATGTATATGCCGTCCGAATCTCCGCTATTATAACATTCTCATCCGAAAACTGTCAAGTATAGCTTCCGCTGCGAGTCAGATGTTTTTTATCGTCATTTTTCGACTTTATTGCTCTCTATTTTTATCAAAGGACGGTTTTACCATGCCGCTTACCGCTGCCGCAATCAATGAAATCTTAAAAAAGCACGGCTTTTCGTTCACCAAATCGATCGGTCAGAATTTCTTAATCAATCCGTCCGTCCCACCCAAGATGGCAGCGGGCAGCGGATGCGACGGCATCGGCGTTTTGGAAGTCGGACCCGGCGCGGGAATGCTGACCAGCGAATTAGCCAAACTTGCCAAAAAAGTGGTCGCGGTCGAGCTCGACAAGCGGCTTGCTCCCGTGCTCGCCGAGACGGTCGGCGGCCTTGAAAATGTCGAGGTCGTCTTTTCGGATGCTTTAAAACTCGACCTGCCCGCCTTTATCAAGGAACATTTCGGCGATATGCCGGTCGTGGTCTGTGCCAATTTGCCGTTTTATATCTCCACCGAGCTCATCATGCGGTTTTTGGAGAGCGGCGCAAAATTCAAGGGCATCACGGTCTTGTTACAAAAAGAACTCGCCGTGCGGCTGTGTGCGCCGGTACCGAGCCGGGAGTGCGGTGCGGTCAGCGTGACAGTACATTACCGCGCCAAACCCGAAATTTTGTTCGACGTCTCGCGTGGCAGCTTTTTGCCAGCCCCGAATGTCGATTGCCAGGTCATCCGACTGAATATCTACGACAATCCGCCCGTAAAACCGTCCGACGAAAAACTGTTTTTCACGGTGATTCGCGCCGCGTTTAACCAGCGCCGCAAAACGCTGAATAATTCTCTGTCGGTGCTTTGGGGCAAAGAAAAAACCGCCGCCGTATTGGCAGCGGCCGATATCGACCCCCGCATGCGAGCCGAGCAGCTCTCCGTCGCCGACTTCTGCCGAATTGCGGATGCGTTAAAATAATTTGTTTCAAACACCGTCGGAACGCACCTGCGTGTGCGCCCGAAAATCTCTACGAAACGCGGGCACACACATAGGTGCGCCCCTACCATTACAACGCCGAAACCGGTGTTGATATGCCAAATTTTCAACGGAATGGCCAATGGCCGTTCCCTACATTATTTGATTATTTCGGTGGCGACCTGCGCCAGCTTCACCGCTAAAATATGTTCTTGCCGCTCCATCTCGGAAAGGGCGTTTTCGTCTGCGAAATCCGATACCGCGCGCACCGCGCAGAACGGAATTTTATTGATGTGACAGGCATGCGCCAGCGCACCGCTCTCCATGTCGACGATGACCCCGCCCTTTTCAAACAACCGCTTGGAATGTTCCGCATTCACAATAATCTGGTCGCCGCTGACCGCTTTGCCCGTCCGGTATGTAAATCCGAGCGTTTTGCAGGCGGCGGCGGCTTTTTCAACCAATTTTTCGTCGGCTTTGCGCTCGCCGCCCAGGGTCGGATGGTTGGCAAAAATCTCGTCGGGCGCGACATCGTGATACGAAAACGCGCCGCAGACCACGATCTCACCGATAGCAAGCGACGGGTCGAGCCCTCCGCTGATACCGATATTTAAAATAAACTTGGGTTTATAAGTATCAATCGCCCGCTGGGCCGTGATCGCGGCGTTCACCTTGGCGACCCCGGAATGACAAATTTTAATATTTCCCTTGCTCCAGTCGCCGTTGCGCGTTTTTTTTGCGCCGAGCAGTTCTATCAGCGGCTTGATCTCGCCCAACATTGCCCCGATAATCACGATGTTTTCCATTGCTTCGTCCCACTTTCATAATCGATCGACATATATGCCGTTCCGTTCAGGGTGTTGTCGGCGACATTACCCGCTAAAAACTCATAATAGGCCTGTGCCCCGATCATTGCGGCGTTGTCACCGCATAACAATAACGGCGGGATATACAACTCATATCCGCCTGCCGAAGCGCGTTTTTCGAGTTCGTTTCTCAATCCCGAATTGGCCGCGACACCGCCTGCAAGAACAAGCTTTTTTTCTCCGCACTCCTGCGCTGCCGCAAAAAACCTGTCGCATAACATCGTCACGGCGGTGTGCTGAAAACTCGCTGCAAGGTCGTCTTTATTCAGTGTTTCGCCTTTTTGCTGCGCGTTATGCGCAATGTTGACGACGGCGGTTTTAAGCCCCGAAAATGAAAAATCATAGGGTCGCCCGTCAATCACCGGCATCGGCAGCTTGTACGCCCCGGGATTGCCCGCTTTTGCCGATTTGTCGATATAAATTCCGCCGGGATAGGGAAACCCCATCACCCGCGCCGCCTTGTCAAACGCCTCTCCCGCTGCATCGTCTCGGGTGGTGCCGATAATCTCAAACTGGGTATAATCTTTCACCCGCGCAATCACCGTATGCCCGCCGGAAACAATCAGGGCAAAAAACGGCGGTTTGAGTTCCGGATAAGCAATATAGTTCGCTGCGACATGCCCCCGGATATGATGTACCCCGACGAGCGGTTTGTTTGCCGAAAACGCCAGGCCCTTGGCAAAGTTCACGCCGACCAACAACGCCCCGATTAATCCCGGGCAGCAGGTCACCGCTACCGCGTCGACCTCCGAAAGGGTCATGCCGGCTTTTTCAAGCGCACCTTTTACCAACCCGCCGATGTTTTCAATGTGTCTGCGCGAAGCGATTTCAGGTACAACCCCGCCGTATTGCGCATGTTCCGCGACCTGCGAGTTGACCAACGAAGAAAGCACCGTCCGACCGTTTTCCACAACTGCGGCAGCTGTCTCATCGCACGAACTCTCAATCGCCAATATCCTCATTAGGTAACCATCTTTCTGTCATTATGATTGTCATTGCAGGGAACATTACTGCCCCGAATATTCCTTTGTATAAATCAGCCCGTCGTCCTCGGGTCGCACATAAAACCCCTTGCGTAATCCCTTCTTCACATACCCATGCTTTTCATACAGCTCGATTGCACCGTTGTTTTTTGCGCGTACTTCCAACGTCAAAAACCGCAGTCCCAGCGCTTTGGCCTGTTTGTCAAACTCTTTTAAAATCGCAGATGCGACCCCGCGCCGCCGAAATTCGGGGCAAACCGCGATGTTGTTGATATACCCCTCATCAATGACATACGCGAATCCGCCGTAGCCCGCGAACTCATCTCCGCAAAACGCAGCCAAAAACACCACGCGCGGATTCTCGGCATCTTCTTTGACCGCCGATAACGACCTCGGCGACGAAAAAACGGTGTTTTCCAGTTCGAAAACCGCTTCATAATATTCGGGCATCAAGGTCTTGACCGCAATCTTAGAGCGCATCGAAAACCTCCTTGATATACCCTTTCAGCTGCCGGTAGCACTCCGAATAGGCGCTCAAATCCTTGCCGTAGGGATCGGGAATACCCTCCCCGAGCAATTTGGTTTTTTCGGCAAATTCCGAAAACCGCATCTTGATAAAATCGAGGTGCTGTTCACTCATTACATAAATCGCATCGGCCCACGCACCCAGTTCTCTTGTAAAACGAACCGGCTGTGTGGTCACGGCAGAGAGCCCCTCGGCGGCAAGCACCGCGACGGCGTGGTCACTGACCGTGTCGCTCTCAAACGCGGAGAGTCCCGCGCTTTTGCACATCACGTCCAACCCGTGTTTTTGAGCATATTCTCTGGCAAACGCTTCAGCCATCGGACTGCGGCAGGTATTGCCCGTGCAGACAAATAAAATATTCATACATTTTAGCTCCTAAATTTAAAAATCAACCCTTCGCCTCCAGCCAGTTTTGACCTCTTGAGACATCGACGGCCAGCGGAACGCCCAAATCGGCGGCGCGCTCCATTTCTTCTTTTAAAATTACGGCGGCAAAATCGGCCTCGTCAATCGGCGCTTCGACGATCAGTTCGTCGTGAATCTGTAAAATCAGTTTCGCCTTTAACCCCTCGGATTTTAAGCGATTTGCCACTTTGACCATGGCAATCTTGATGATGTCGGCGGCGGTGCCTTGAATTGCGGTGTTCTTAGCAGCACGCTCGCCGAAATTGCGGATGTTGGTATTAGAAGAACCCAGTTCCGGCAGCGGTCTGCGCCGTCCGAAATAAGTCGTGACAAAGCTGTCCTTTTTGGCGCGGTCAACCGTATCTTTTAAAAACTGCGCAATTGCCGGATAAGCGGCTAAATAATTCTTAATGTATTTGTCGGCCTCCGAGACCGTGACACCGATATCACGCGAGAGCGAATAGGCCCCGATGCCGTAGACGATGCCGAAATTGACGGCTTTTGCCCTGCTTCTCAGCGTGGAGTTAATCATGTTCGTGGGCAGCCCGAAGACCTCCGAAGCCGTCTTGGTGTGGATGTCCAACCCGCTTGCAAACGCGGCTTTCATGTTCAAGTCGCCCGCCACCGCCGCTAAAACGCGCAGTTCGATCTGGGAATAGTCGGCGTCGAGCAGCACATGCCCCGGTTCGGCGACGAAAAATTCACGCAGCTGCCGCCCCAGTTCGGTTCTTACCGGGATATTTTGCAAATTCGGTTCGGCGCTGCTGATGCGTCCGGTGCGCGTCTCGGTCTGAATAAACGTCGTATGAATACGCCCGTCCTCTGCGATTTCCTTGGCAAGCCCCTCGCAATAAGTGGAAACCAGTTTGGTGTATTGCCGATATAATAAAACCTTTTCGACAATCGGATGCTCCTGCGCCAGTGTCTCCAAAACATCCGCGTCGGTGCTGAAACCGCTCTTGGTCTTTCTGCCCGATGCCAATCCGAGTTTTTCAAATAAAATATGCGAGAGTTGTTTGGGCGAACCGATGTTGAATTCCTCGCCCGCCAGTTCATAAACCTCCTGTTTTACCGCTTCGGCTCTTTGGATCATCTCCGAGCCGTACCGCTCTAAACCGCTCTTTTCCACGCGGATGCCCACACATTCCATATCGCCGAGCACCACCGCCAGCGGTTGCTCGATGTTGCGCAACAGCGGTGTCATGCCCATGTCGTCCACCTTGTCGGCAAGCACCTGACACAACAACGCAAACCCATTTTCATCATTTGTGCATCCGTATTCGGTCAGCAGCCGGTCGAGCGCATAATTTGATGCCAGCGGGTTGATCAAGTAAGCCGCCAACATCGGATCAAACACATTTTCGGGTAATACTTCATCCGGGTACTGTTTATGATACCCCTTGATGTCGTAAATATCGCGGCTGTCGCGCTCTTTCAGTGTTCTTACAACCGGTGCAGCCGATGTTTCGGCAGTCACATTCTCCAACCCGTACTTTTTTAACAGCCGGAAAAACTCCAGTTCGACAAACAGCGCGCGCAATTTCGCGTCGTCCCGCTTTTTGGCTTTCAACGCGTCTAAGTCAATTTCAAGCGGCAGTTCGCTCACAATCGCGCCGAGTTCTTTTGAGATATAGGCGTTTTCGCGGCTCTCGGTCAGCTTTTTGCGCACGCCGTCCTTGATTTCGGGGCTGTCGAGGTGCTCATAGACTCCGTCGAGCGACCCGAATTTCGCAATCAAATCGCAGGCGGTTTTCGGGCCGATGCCCGCCACGCCCGGGATGTTGTCGGAGCTGTCCCCCGCCAACGCCTTCACATCGATCAGCGCTTTCGGCGATACCCCGTATTCTTCTTGTATTTTTGCCTCATCATAGTATACCGAATCCGCCATGCCCATCGTGGTCTTGGCAATTCGGACGGAGATGTTTTTTCGAACCAGCTGCAAGCTGTCACGGTCGCCGGTCGCAATCACGCAGGGCTCGCCGGTTCTTTCGCAGACAGCGGCATATGCGCCTAAAATATCGTCGGCTTCATAGCCCGGACAGGTCACGATCTCGCAGCCGAGCGCGGCCAAAACCTTTTTGGTCACAGGCAGCTGCGCGGCGAGTTCTTCGGGCATGCCCTTTCTGCCGGCTTTGTACGGTTCGTACATGTCGTGGCGGAAGGTCTTGCCGTGCAAGTCAAACGCGACCGCGATCCCGTCGGGTTTGACCTGTTCGCGGATGGCGTAGAGCATGTTCAAAAAACCGTAGACGGCGTTGGTAAAACGCCCGTCCTTGGTCGTGAGCAGTTTGATGCCGTAAAAAGCGCGGTTGATGATGCTGTTGCCGTCGACGACAAGAATCACGGCTCCATCCCTCCCGATCAAAAAATTTCGCTTTTATTTTATCATTATGTGCAACTAATTGCAAGGCGACCTATAATATCAAATATTAAGCGGTTAGTTTTTATACAATGAAAATTTTTGATATTATTAATAGTAATATTATAATATTTACCATTTTACTGTTGCATTATTTTCCATATTGTGATATAGTTGTTACATAAAATACTCTTTAAAATCCTTGACTTCGGAATTCATGAATGAACGGAGGGAAATAAAAGTCTGACTATTTCATGTAACTTTTTAACAGGGAAAGGATGGTTATTCAAATGAAAAAAGTTTTATCAATGCTTGCAATTACTTTGCTCCTGTCTGGTTTCCTTTGGGGGTGCGCCCCTACCACCGAAAGCACATCTTCCGTCATTTCGGATAATCCTGTTACCTGCTCCGACCCAAACCACAACCATGACCTTCCGAGCGAAGCTACCCCGATTGCAACCGGTGGAGAACCGATTGAACAGGGATATTACAAGGATGATTTTAATGTTCTTATCCCTCAATTACCCGAAGATACAATCAGCACAAACACTAATTGTTATGAGTTGGATAAAAACAACACAATTATAACAATTAA
>CAZTDA010000104.1:0-6783 GCA_964612155.1 uncultured Eubacteriales bacterium
TATGTGGAGTTTTGTCTATTTGAGTAAAAGCAAAGACAAGGTGAATCAGGCCTTTTTATGGTTTATCAGCATCATTATGGTATGGATGATTATGAGCGTCTGCAACGAGTATTGTGACTTATCAACCATCGGATTGGTGCTCAGAACCATCTATTGGTACAGCATGTTAAACATTTCGATCTTCTTTTTGCTGTTCATCTATCGGTTGGCAAATAAGAAGCTCGATTGGCTGTTTTACACGCTGGTCGCCGTCAACGAGCTGACCATCTTATCCCGCTATCTGTTCCCGATTGATTATACCGACATGACTTTTTGGCGGCTGTCCACCCCCATTGTCGCCCCGGCCATGTCCACCATATTCAGTTTACCCGCGCTGGTGGGCTTGGTCATGCTGATCGGGCGCTACATTCAGGCGAAAGATGTCAAACAAAAAAGACAGTTCGGCAACATCACCCTCGGCATCAGCATCGCGCTGCCCATCAGCGTGGTTTCTGAATATGTACTGCCGACACTGTTTCATATCAATTTAGGGTTATCGCTGATGTATCTGGCATTTATCGTATTTGCCGTCTTTGCGTTTATCTCAATCATGAAGCACCGGTTTATGAATTTGCAGTCGGAGTATTTTTACCGTAAATTGTTGTTAAACGCGCTTGACGGGGTAGCCATCATCGACAAGCACAATCGGATTATTTATATCAACGAGGTTGCCAAGGAGATTTTAAAAAACAAAGAGATTTCTGCCGGGGATAAGATGTCCGATTTTATCAAGGAGTACGATTTTAAGACAAATTATAAACAGTATGAAATCACCCTGGAAGCGGACGGGCAGGAGGACTATTTGACCATCACGCAGTTCCCCATCGACACCGACGAGCGCGATCCCGCCAAGATGATGACAATTACCGATATCACCTCCGTTAAGTTGAAGCTGCAGCGCGAAAAAGAGATGTTGATCGAAAAGTCCACGGTCGATCAGTTGACGGGGCTTTATAACAAACGTTATTTCAGCGATGCGTTCAGTGACGGAAATCCGTCAGGGGAAAACGCAGTCGTGATGTTTTTAGATGTGGACAGTTTTAAATCCATCAATGACCTATATGGGCATACCATCGGCGATTTGGTTTTAAAATCGGTGGCGGTCTGCATCAAAGACGCGATTCACACAAGTGCGCAAGCCGTCCGGTTCGGCGGCGACGAGTTCGTGGTCGTGTTTAACAATACGGTCGCTGCTGAGGTTTACAAAACGGCGGAGATCATACGCAAAAAAGTGAACGAACTCGACTTCTCGCAGTGCGACGAAAATTTGAAAATTTCGCTTAGCATCGGCGTTGCGGGCGGCCCATATTCGGTCAAGGATTTGACCATCAAAGCGGATATGGCGATGTATACTTCCAAGAGCGGCGGCAAAAACCGCACGACCGTTTTTACGGAGAGCGTGGGAAATGGTGTCTTAAAATAGGAGAGCAATATGGAAAATAAAATAATCGTCATCCACGGTGCGCCGGGCACCGGAAAAACCACGGTCGCCGGATTGCTGCACGAAAAATTGAAATGCCCGTGGTTTGAATTCGGGTGGATCCCGGAGTTTCGCAATTTGAATCCGCATACCGAAATTCCGTATGCACAAGAGGAGGAACTCTCGTTTTCCTCGCTCGCATTGGTGGCGAAAAATTACCTTGCGCACGGCTTTGAGCATGTGATTTTGACCGATCTGCCGGATCGGTTGGTGGCAACCCTGCCGGAGGTGTACGGTGAAGACGGCTATGCACTGTTTATGTTATATTCCGACGACGATGAGGTCATTAAAAACCGCATTTTAACGCGCACCAACGGGAATTTATATAAAAACTGGGAAGCCGCGCTCGAACTCAACCGAACCATCAAAGCCCGCTCGCCGCTTGCGCACGAGACGCGCATCCGCTCCGACCAAATGAGCGCGGAGGCGATTGCGGAGAGGATTTTTGAATTTATCAAAGAGCAGTAAAGGAGTTTCATGCAAAAACAAATTGAGAGTTTTATCAAAGATTTGATGGCAGAATACCAAGTGCCGGGCGTTATGCTGTCCGTCGTTCAAGAAAACAAGGTTATATTTCAAGAGGCATACGGGGTTTCGGACATCGAGACAAAAACTAAAGCAGATAAAGGCACACTATGTTATATCGCTTCGGTGACAAAGGCCTTTACCGCGCTTTCGGTTGCATTGTTGGTAGACGACGGACTGCTCGAATGGGATAAACCGATTTGCAAATATATCGATTCGTTTCAAACAGCCGACGATTATATTACGAGAAAAGCCACGATATGCGATTTATTGAGCCATCGTACCGGCATTGCCGAATTTCCGATTTTGGGCGACGCCACGGTGACAAGGTCAGAGCTTTTCAAACGAATGAAGGACTTTCCGCCGAATAAGCCGTTTGGGTCGTCCTATCAATACAGCAACAGCATGTATGCCATTGTCGGTTATATTGTCGAGTTGCTGACGGGAATGCCATGGGAAGAATTTGTGGAAAAGCGGATTTTCACCCCGCTTGAAATGAAGCACAGCGATTTTGCCTTTTGTTATGAGTGGGATCATCCGAACCGCTCAAAGCTGTATTTTAAGAATGACGGTGTGATTTGTAAATATCCGAAATCGGATAAAATGACTTATGATACCTGGGGACCGGCGGGAAGCATTAACGCGAATTCTTACGATATGAACAATTGGTTGTTATTTCTGACCGGCAGCGGCGAATTCAAAGGGAAACGAATTCTCTCGAAAGAAAACTTTGAAACGCTCATCTCCCCGCAAGTAGTCGCATGGAAGCATGAGCCCGATTTTTCCACGGCGTGTTATTGCATGGGCTGGGTAAACCAATGGTATAAAGGCGAACGTGTTTTATGGCATAACGGGTCACTGGGTTCTTATATTTCATTTTTCCCGGAAAAACAGCTCGGAATCGCAGCGTTGGCCAATATGGATAGCGGTTTAGGCAGAAAATTATCTTGTAAGCTATATGATCTTCTTTTAAATATATAAAAATAAAAGACAAGGAATAAATCATGAATCAAACGCAATGGAAAACCGAACTTGAAACACGCATTCAAAAATTGATCGGGACGCTGGCTGCGGCCAATCCCGATTTTGAGACCGCGCTGATCGCGGGACGGCTGAATCAATATTATCTGACCGGCACCATGCAGGACGCCGTTTTGATTTTAAAACGGGACGGAAAGGCCTATCTGTTTGTGCGCAAGAGCGTCGAGCGCGCCAAGGACGAGTGCCCGCTGGACATTATCTATCCGATGGGCTCCTACCGGGATATCCTGCAGGTGCTCTCGCCCGAATTCGGCGCGACCTATCTCGAGACCGAGATCATTCCGATTGCCATGATGGAGCGGTTCAAAAAATATTTTAAAATAGATCAAATCCTGCCGTTTGAGCCGGTGATCTCGGCGCAGCGCGCAATCAAAAGCCCGTATGAGCTTGACTTGATCACCCGTTCGGGCAAACAACATAAAATCCTGCTCGAAGAAGTCGTCCCGACATTGCTGCGGGAGGGCATCAGCGAGGCGGAATTTCACGGCGAACTGTTCGCGGCAATGATGAAAATGGGTCATCACGGCGTCTCGCGGTTTTCGATGTTCCAGTTCGAGGCAGTAGTAGGGCAGATCGGCTTCGGCGACAACTCGGTCTACCCGACCAATTTCGACGGCCCCGGCGGTATGAAGGGCATGAGCGCCGCTTCCCCGGGACTCGGCAGCTATGAGCGGAAACTGCAAAAAGGCGATTTGGTGTTTGTCGACGTCGGATTCGGCATCGACGGTTATAACAGCGACAAGACGCAGGTCTATTCGTTCGGAAAAGCGCCTGACTCCGAAGTTTTAAAAATCCACCGCGCCTGTTTGGAACTCGAAAAGCGGTGCGCGGAGATGTTGGTCGCGGGGGCGATTCCGTCCCAAATTTACGCCAAACTCACCGACAACTTACCGCCCGAACTCTCGACGGGCTTTATGGGGTACGGGCAGGGCGTCAAGTTTTTGGGTCACGGGATCGGGCTGCATGTCAACGAGCTGCCCGTGATTGCAAAGGGCTTCGATGCGCCGTTACAAGAAAATATGGTGTTTGCCGTCGAGCCGAAATGCGGCCTGCCGGGCATCGGCACCGTGGGTGTTGAGGACACCTATATTGTCAAAGCCGGGCACAGCGAGTGCGTCACCGGCGGCGGAATTGACATCATCACGGTGTGATTAAGGAGAAAAGATGGACAGACCGATTAGAAATTCGGCAAAAGCCTTGATTATCAAGGACGGCAAAATGGCCGCGATCAAGCTGTGCGACGGAGATGACGAGTTTTATATTATGCCGGGCGGAGGGCAGGATTCGGAGGAATTGCTGTCGGATTGCGTCAGGCGCGAGGTAGCCGAAGAACTGGGCATCGAGATTATCCCGAAAGAACTCGTATTTGTCATAGAGGGTGCGCATGGGGAGAGTTTTCATCGCATTGACCTTGTGTTTTTGTGCGAGTATGTAAAAGAAATCGATAATCCTGTGCTTCATTGCGATCAAAACCAGACCGGATATGAATGGCTTGATATTGAAACGCTTTCAACGCAGCCGTTGTATCCCTCAAAACTTCGCAAGCAGATTAAAATCCTGTATCACGGCGAAAAATATCAGACCTATTTGGGGAATGAAGAAGCGGGTGACCCCGAAAAATTTGATTAATTCTTATTTTACAATTGAACCGAAATGCGGTCTGCTGGGCATCGGCACCGTCGGCGTCGAGGACACCTATATCGTCAAAACCGGCCACAGCGAATGCGTCACCGGAGGCGGGATTGACATCATCACGGTTTGACAGCGTTCATTTTGACGGAGCAGTTAAATTCCTTTCATGACTCTCGGTTGTCCGAAAGAGCAAAATTCCTTTTGCCGAAGGCATCACGGTAAAGCTGACAAACTCATACCCCTTCAATTCCATTTCATTGGCCGTATCCTCACAAAATTTGGCCGCTTTGGCGGCACTCGGTGTGTAGTCCATGACGATTGTTTTATACATATAAATGCTCCTTCCAAGTTATCATATATCATTATAGAATGAATCTTGCAATACGGCAACAAAATAAAATGTGTTTATAAAGATTTAGATTAAATTAACTAAGCGAAAGGAACCAAGGAGTTGAAATTTGAATTTCGGGAGGATGGGAATGATGACAGTCGATGAAATGACGGCAATCGGAAAAGACGATTTGGAACAGGCCTCGAAACAGCTGACCGGCGAAGACCTTGCGCAGCTGATCGATTTGCTGTCTGTAAAAGAAGACCGCATCCGGTATCAGGCGTTTTTGCTCGTTCAAAACCGCTCGAAATCCTTTGATGATGTCTATCCGTTCTGGAATGTGTTTTCCCAAAAGCTAAAAAGCGACAACTCCTATCAACGCAGCATCGGCGTGATGCTGATGGCGGAAAACACCAAATGGGACAAAGACAACCGCTTGGAACAGGATATCGGCAGCTATCTGGCAATTCTGGGCGGCGAAAAGCCCATCACCGTGCGCCAGTGTATTCAGTCGCTTGCCAAAATCATACCGTATAAGCCCGGTCTGCACGAGAAAATCGCCGATGCGTTGATTGGGGTCGAGCTTGCAAAGCTGCCGCAGACCATGCAAAAACTCGTTTTACTCGACATTTTAAACATCCTCATGGTTTTGAAAAAGGATGTTCAAAAGGCAGAGATTGATCAATTTATTTTTGGCGCGCTCTCGGGCGAACTGCTCGATAAGAAATCGAAAAAGCAGATTGAAGCGGCCTTATAACGAGGTGATTTGATGGGTGCCGTGATCGGCGTTATCGTGGCTGCGACCTTGTTTTTAGTCCTGAGCGTTTTCCTCTTTCAAGGGAAAGGCAGTTGGCTGATCGCCGGATATAACACAGCGTCGGAGGAAGAAAAGGCGAAATACGATAAGAGAAAGTTGTGCAGAGGGGTCAGCGGCATCACGTTGATTACCTCGGTGATGCTGTATGTGACGGCCTATTTGGCGTATCGGGTGGAGTCCGGACTGATGGAGGAACGCAAAATGCTGCCCTTTGCGTTGATTTTTGTGGCGGTCATTTTTCTTTCGGTCGCGCTCTATTTTGTCTATATCGAGAAAAAGTGCAAGATTAAATAAAGAAAGGTGCTGCGAAATAAATGGAGATTCGGACAATCGAGAAAAACGGCATAAAAATAGCGGTGGTGACCGCGGATGAAAAACTATTATTCGATGTGCAGTCGGCGCTGGATCTGATGGCGACGGTGCAGTACGAGACCGACAGCAACCGCCTCGCCGTTTATAAAGAATCCGTCGCCGAGGACTTTTTCATCCTCAGCACCCGTCTCGCGGGCGAGATTTTGCAAAAGTTCGTCAATTATCAATGGAAACTGGCGATCATCGGGGACTATTCGAAATACACGAGCAAGCCGCTGAAGGATTTTATTTACGAGAGCAACAACGGCAAAGACATCTTTTTTGTCGCCACCGAGGAAGAAGCGGTCGAGCGGCTCTGCGGATCTATTGAATAGGAGGATATAAGATGGGTGAAAACATTCAAGTAAAATCAGTAGAAGAGTATATTAAAAAGATTAAGAATTTTAATATACCAAAACCAAACGCAATCTCGAAGCAGATAAAATTATTTAGAGGTTGTTCTTCCTTTGAATATGATTATGTGCCACGAGTTGCAAGAAAATTAGAAGGATTAAGTAATAGCGCAAGTATATTTGAACGAAAGATGCATGGTTCAGCTAGATTAAA
>CAZTDA010000105.1:0-6730 GCA_964612155.1 uncultured Eubacteriales bacterium
GTTGCCGCCGAGGTCGAGCATTTTCGCTTTGTATTCATCTAAAATCTGCTGTACCGTTAGAATGGGATCAATGATTGCGTCACGGCAGCATTTATAATATAAATTGCCTACATCCCTGAAATAATTATTATAAGTTTCCGACTTGATCATTTGAAATTCCGGCGGGAGTTCAACGAGCGTCCCGTTTTCCAATGAATCGTTGAGCATCTTGATACGCGCCTTGTTTTTTGCGATGGCGGCAGCCGTATCCGTGACAGTGTCATCGGACGGACAGTAAATGATATTTTCGTCCGAAAAGGGGAAGAGCTGCGAAAGGCCGCTTGTCAAATTCGGGATGCAGGGCGGTAAGGAATTACCTGCGGAATCTTTGGCCAACTTGATCGTGAGCGAACCGTCGCTGTTTAAAACGTAATTATCCGCCGAGCCCAGCCAACAATCGAGGTAGCTTTGCTGTGAACCGAACAGCATGTCGACCAGGAGATTGACGGTCTCTTTCGGCTGCAGGGTATCTTTGCCCATGGCAAAACCGCTTATGTTCTTGAATATGACTTGCGGGTATTCGGGATTTAAGGTGAGTACTTCGGTGCAGTTATCATAATCATAATAATCAACATATTCCGAAGCCAACAGGCCGTAATTAAATGCCGATGAAGCCGAATCACTGCTTGCATAGTTCAGCGCCCTGAGATGGTAAAGATTCCGCAGATACTCCAACGCTTCAGCTGCGGCGGGCTTGGTCAGCCAGTCCACTAAACAATCTTCTTTCAGATCGTAGCTGAATGGAGTGGATGAACTATTTCCGGGGTAAAAGCCGTAAGCATTCAAAATATCCGTTATGTCCGATATCGCGCAGTTGCCGGCGGGATATGCCGTTTTTTTGAAATAAGCCAAGGCGAAATCGTGATAGGAGTTGAGATCGGTTACTGTGATACCGGCTTTATCCATGGCCTCATCATGGATAACACGGGCTTTTTGTACGCCCACGGAAAAAGAAGCCGGAATCGCATAGATGTGACCGTCCACTTTAAAGAGGGACTTGAAATCCTCGGGCAGGGCATTCCAGATCGGATTATCGGCGAGATAGTCGTCCAGGGGCAGACAATAGTCCCCTATGTCACCGGTTTGATATGTTTTGATCGAGTACAGACCGACAATGGTTGTGCTATTCGTTTGCTTCGGGTTGACTTGAATATCGACGCCGTACCTTTGCGACATATCGCTCATCCATTTCTGCTTGGCTTCTTCGACGTTTGCCGCATCACCGGTCGCTTTGAAAAAATCAGATGCGTAAATATTGACAGATTTGGGGTAGTTGGCGTTTGACGCCCGGAGCTCATCCGGCAGTGAGGTTGAGGACGCCGATGTGCAGCCGGACAATAACATCAGGCCGCAGATGAACAGAGAAATTGTGAGTTTAAACCGTTTTTTCATGGTTGTTCCCCTTTTCATATTCGCTTTTTATCGATTTTTACACCCGGGAATTTCATTTTTGCTCTTAATTGTCAACTGTTCACTTACACGAGCAGTTACCCGTAATAATAAGCGGTTTGCTTGCCGATGGCGGCGTTCATCTCATCGAGCATTTGGTTGCCGCCGAGGTCAAGCAAGGCTGCTTTGTATTCATCCACAATCTGCTGCACCGTTTGATCGGGACGGCCATAGACTACATCTCGACAACAATTATAATATAATTTACCTACATTGCTTGCATGTTTTTTATAAACCACCGATTTGATCCATTGTAATTCCGTCGGGATTATAACGAGTGAGCCGTTTTCCAATGAATCGTTATACATCTTTAACCGAGCTTTATTTTTCGCGGCTACGCTATTTGAATCCGTGCCGTCGCTGTTTTGACTGTAAATGATTTTCTCATCGGAAAAGGGGAAGAGCTGCGAAAGTCCGCTTGTTAAATTCGGTATGCAGGGCGGCACGGCATTGCCCTGGGAATCTTCGGCCATCTTGATCGTGAGCGTGCCGTCGCTGTTCAGGACGTAATTATCCGACGAACCCAACCAACACTCAAGATAGTTTTCTTCGGAACCGAACACCATATCGATTAAGAAATTAATGGTCTCTTTTGGCTGGGGGGTACCTTTGGTCATGGCAAACCCTCTGATTTCATCGGACAGAACCTGCGGGTATTCGGGATTCAGGGTAAGCAATTCGGTGCATTTGTCATAATCATAATACGGAACATATTTCGAAGCCAAAACGCTGTAATTAAATGCCGTTGACATTTGATTACTGCTCGCCATATACAACGCCTTGGCATTTAATAGGTTTCGCAGATATTCCAGCGTTTCAACGGCTGCGGGCTTGGTCAGCCAGTCCACATAACAATCTTCTATCGGATCGTAGCTGAATGGAATGAATGAATCATTTCCGGGGTAAAGACCGTAAGCGTTCAGGATATCTGTGATATCCGACATCATCGCGCAGTTGCCGGTGGGGTATGTCGTTTTTTTGACATAGGCCAAGGCGAAATCACGAAATGAATCAAGATCGGTTACGGTGATTCCGGCTTTTTCCATGGCCTCATCATGGATGATACGGGCTTTTTGTACGCCTACGGAAACGGAAGCCGGAATTGCATAGATGTGACCGTCCACTGTAAAGAGGGACTTGAAGTCCTCGGGCAGGGCATTCCAGATTGAATTGTCGGCGAGATAGTCGTCCAATGGTAAGAAATAGTCCTTTATGTAACCGGTTGTGATTGAGTACAGACCCGGAAGGATCGTATTTAACGTAGTTATATTCGATCCTTGACTAATCGAAGAGGAAGTAAATACGAAGTTATGTTTAGGGTTGATATTAATATTGACGCCGTATCTTTGCGACATCTCGTCCAGCCATTTCTGCTCGGCTTCTTCGGCGTTCACCGCACCGGTTGCATTGAAAAAATCAGACGCGTAGATATCGACGGATTTGGGGTAGTTGGCGTTCGACGCCCGGAGCTCACTCGGCAGCGAAGTTGAGAGCGTTGATGTGCAGCCGGATAGCAGAACCAGACCGCAGATGAACAGGGATACTGTGAGTTTAAACAGCTTTTTCATGGTGGATTTGTTCCCCTTTTCATATATGCAATTTAACAAATGTCCGATGAGATATTTTTATTTTACCATACAATATATGGAATATTCAATCGGGTTTGGTGATGATTTTGTGAGAAAACCCCTAAAAAAGGCAAAACCGGACGTCTTACATCCGGTTTTGCCTGATGGTGAGGAGGTATTATCCGTAGTAATACGCGGTTTCCTTGCCGATGGCGGCGTTCATCTCATCGAGCATTTGGTTGCCGCCGATGTTCAGCATTGCTGCGAGATATTCGTCTATGGCTTGTTGAACCGTATAATCGGGATTGGTGATGGCGTTTTTAAGACAGTCCGCATACCAATTACCGGTAAAATTTTTATTTGCTTCATAAGTCTGCGACTTGATGTTTCGATATTGCTGCGGTATTTCAAAGACCGATCCGTTTTTTAACGAATCATAAAATTGCTTAGATAGTGCGTTGTATTTCTCGGCCTCGGTTATCGACTCGGCGGTGACAGCGCCGTTTTGTCTGAAAAAGAGATTTGCGTCCGAATGGGGGAAGATATTCGTCAGCCCGCCTGCTAAATACGGCATACAGGGATATACATATTTGCCGTGGGAGTCCTGCGGCATCTCCACCGTGATGGAGCCGTCGCTGTTTATCATATAACTGTTCTGTAAACCCAGCCAGCATTCAAGATAGTTTTCTTCGGAACCGAACACCATATTGACCAAAAAATCGACGGTCTCTTTGGGTTGGGTAGTGTCTTTGGTCATGGCGAATCCGCTTATTTGCGTGAACGCGATTTGTGGGTATTTCGGGTTCAAAGATAATATCTCGGAACAGTTTTCAACATCAAAATATTGATGATAATGCGACGGGTAAATCCCGTTGTAGAAATTCATATTGCCCGTGTCCTTTGTTACACCGTAATCCAGCGCACCGGTGTTGTAAAGCCCCCGCAGGTATTCCAATGCGTCAACAGCGGCAGCTTTGGTCAGCATATCCACATAGCAGCCCTCCGTTGGGTCATAGTTAAACTGCTCTAAATCATTGGGATAAAGACCGAAAGCGTTAAAGATGTCTTCCAAGCCCGTTGTAATCATAGAGCCGAATGCGGCAGAATCCTCGGCTTTTTGATAGGCAACCGCAAATTTTTGAAGCGATTCAAGGTCGGTTACGGTAATTCCGGTCATTGCTGTCGCATCATTATAGATATAGCGGGCGTTTTGTGCCCGGAATAAATAGGTCGGAATGGCATAGATATGTCCGTTCTCTTCAAAAAGGGACTTAAAGTCCTCGGGCAGGGCGTTCCATGTAGGATTGTTGTTAAGATAGTCCTCTAAGGGCATGAGCACATCATAAAATAAACCCAAACTGAGCGAACCCGAACTGACGGAAATCAAACCGTCAAATGTTGTTTTACTGCTCAATACATCGGATCGTTGATTCGAAGCTGTACGGTCGCTGTTTTCTGAATCCTTGTACGAATTCGAAATAATGTTTAATTTTACACGATACCGCTGCGACATTTCATCCAGCCACTGCTGCTTGATTTGTTCCGCATTTTCTGCATAAGCGCTTTCGAAAAAGTCGGGCGCGATGATATTAACGGTGTTGGGATAGTCGGCAGCCGGCCCCCGCAGTTCACTCGGCAGTGAGCTTTTGAGCGTTGATCCGCAGCCGGATAAAAGCATCAGACCGCAGGTAAATATTGAAAAGATGAGTTTGATTGAATTTTTCATGGTCGTTTCCCTTCCAATGGTCATATTCAATTAAAATTTGCCGGAAAATGATATTCATATTTTACCATACATAATATGGGAGCACGAAAGCGATTCGGTGAGTTTTTTGTGAGAAATTCCCTAAAAAGACAAAACCGGACGTTTTTCGCCCGGTTTTGCTTACGGTCAGGAGGTATTATCCGTAATAATACGCAGTTTTCTTGCCGATGGCAGCGTTCATCTCGTCGAGTATGGCGTTGCCGCCCATGTTGAGTAAATCCAACCGATATTGCTCTACAATCTGCTGCACCGTGTATTCGTCATCCGTAAGAGCATCCTGAATGCACTTTTTGAATAAATAAGTAATATCGCTTAGTTTACCTGAAAAGCTCGACGTGTGTATCAACCGATAGGCAGCCGGTACCTTGACCGCGAGTTTCCGCGTGAGTGCGTTGTCCATAACTGCCAGATACTGTTGTATTTGTTCAAACTGTGCCGTCACTTCGGGCGTAACACTTCCGTTTAATTCATATCTGATCACCGGATTCGAATAAAATACGCCGGGGAGGCCTCCGGTTAAATTCGGCTTTGCCGAATACTTCAACTTGCCTTCGCTGTCCCGCGTTACTTTGTCCGTGATGGTTCCGTCGCTGTTCAAAGTATAATTGTCGGCTGAACCGAACCAGCATTCCAGATAATTTTCCTCGGACCCAAACAGCATGTTGACAAAGAAGTTGACGGTCTCTTTGGGCTGAGGGGTGTCTTTGGTCATGATATAACCGGTTGCACTGCATTCTAAAACCTGCGGATAAGCCGGATTCAACGTGAGAATTTCGGTGCAGTTCTCCTCCGACCTATAGCCGCCGTAATAGGTGGAGCTGATGCCGTCTTTAAAATTCGTATAGGGACTGGTCGAATAATCGAAATCCATTATGAATGCGCCAGCTTTATTCAGTTCCCGCAGATACTCGAGCGCCGTTATTGCCGAATCTTTGGTCAAAAAATCGACGATGCAGTCCTCGCCGGGGTCATAGGTAATCGGATGGTTGTTGTAGGCGTCCATATATAATCCGTACGCGTTGAGAATATCGCGCACAAAATCTAAGCCGTTTGATTCAAGCGCATCGTTTTCATGACCCGAGATTTTTGTCAATGCAAGGGCGAAATCCCGTAGCGAGTTGAGATCGGTGACGGTAATTTCGGTCTGCTGCATCGAATCGCTCCGGATGGTGCGTGCGTTCATGGACCAACTGCAGGATGCGGGAATCGCATAGATATGACCGTCCACTTGAAACATGGACTTGATCTCCTCGGGTAGGGCTTTCCAAACCGCATTGTCGGCGAGATAGTTCTCCAGCGGAACGGCGGCGCCGGTTTCTATCGCTTTGGCCAATGTACTGTTGACGCTGACCGAAACCAGACCCGGAAAAGAGGTTTGCCCGTATAAGATATTGAGCGTCTGGCCGAAGGCGTCCGTAACGTGTTCGCCGTCTTTATATTCTTCGGAGGTGATGTTAAATTCGACGCCGTATCGTTCGGACATCTCGTCTGTCCACTGTTTCTTCAAATCGGCAATGCCTTCATCTTGGCTGCTGTAAAACCTGGGGGCGATCAAATTTAATACAGCGGGTTTTTCGACGGTTTTCCCGGCGAGGTCTTTCGGCAGAGAAGTTGAGGGCGTTGAAGTGCAGCCGGTCATAAGCATCAGGCCGCAGATGAACAGGGATACGGTGAGTTTGATTGACTTTTTCATGGTTGTTCCCCTTTCTTGTATGTACAAATAAAAATACAATTCAGTTAAGATGTCCGCTGATGGTACTATAATTTTACATACATTATATGGTAAATTAGATTTGAGTTCATGTGTATTTTGTGAGGGAAAACCTAAAAAGCAAAACCGGACGGTTTTCGCCCGGTGTTGCTTCCGGGGAGGCGGTATTATCCGGAATAATATGCGGTTTTCTGGCCG
>CAZTDA010000106.1:0-6725 GCA_964612155.1 uncultured Eubacteriales bacterium
GACAGTTGCGATCCCACGGCGACAGATAAAAGCCGAATTTGATGCCGCCGCGCTTGCAGGCCTCGGCAGCCTCCTTGACGATATCGCCTTTTCCGTTTTGAAACGGACTGCTTTTCATGCTGTGCAGGGTTGTATTTGTCTGCCACAGGCAGAAGCCGTCGTGGTGCTTGGCGGTCAGAATCAGGCCTTTCATTCCGGCGGCTTTTACGGCCTCGACCCAACTGTCGCAGTCGAGGTCGGTGGGGTTAAAAATCGCCGGGTCTTCGTCGCCATGACCCCATTCGAGGTCGGTGTAGGTGTTCGGGGAGAAATGCACAAAGGCATAAAAGCCCGTTTCAAACCACGCAAGCTGCCTTGCGGTCGGCTTGATGTTGGCGGCGTAATCCAAAAAGCCCTTGATCGTTTTATCCATATCAATCGCCTTCTTAAAATGTAAATTCGACTGTTTTGATTTCGTGCGGTCTGAGGGACAATAAAACTTTTCCGTCGCTGATGGTCAGCACGCCTTTTTCATTGCCCAGGAAATCTGTCTCGGCGGCTTTTGCAATCGGTTTGGCGAGAGCAAAAACGGCGCTGTCGGTTTGTTCGCCGGGGTTGAAGATGCGCAAAAGGCCTTGCTTTTCGTTTTTGAGCTGCAACGACGAAACCACGCAGTTTTCACTTTCAAGCGCAAAGAATGACTGTTCGGTTTTCAAAGCGCCCGGGTGACTGCCTGTCTCGAACGTGCGCAGTCCCGATTTATAAGCGACGCTGTTTTGCAGCGCGTTTGCAGGGGTTAACGCGTCGGAGAAAGCGGCTGCGTATTCAAAGGTCATCTCGGTCTGCATCTGCCCCATGGTGGCTTTGGGCTGTGCAACTTCATTGGGGAACGCACGGAATAACGTGAGCGCGATGGTGCGGTCGGACTCGGTGACCTCGACCTCATACAGACCTTTGGTATAGAGGGCAAAGGCATTTTCGCCGTCCTCGATAAAAACCGTACCCTGTGTGGGGTTTACATTGGTTTCGATCTCATAGGACTTGTCGTTGTTCGCTTTTTTCACATCCCACTTTTGCATGTCAAACGGGGTCTGGGTATAAAATTCCTTGCTGTCAAAACCCGTCGGGAACAGCACGCGCAGGCGGTGATCTTCGATGTGGTTATCAACAACTGTCTTGAAAGAAATCGTCTCCGCGCCCTTCAAAATCGTTGCGGTGGTGCGCAGTTCGAGCGTCTTTCTGTCATAAGCACGGGTTTTATCGGTCGGATGATATTTTTCGGGCAGTTCAAGCTTGTGGGTCAGTTCGAACACGGCGGCATACGGTCCGTCGGAGCGCACGGCAAATCCCGAGCAGCCGCCGAAGGTTGAAAACTCCGCGTCGCCGGTCGGTTTGATATAGTTCCAACCGTCGCCGACATCGCCGCAGTCCTCAAAGGTCAATTGGTTTTGATAGACCTTTCCGGTCTTTTTGTCGGTCACTTTCAGCCCGCCGTTTTCGAACGCGACGGTCAGCACGCCGTTGTCCCAGGTGTTGCGGGCAGTGCGCATGGTGCCGCCGTAACGGGACGCATCGGGTTGCTCGGTGCGGTATTGCCCGTCCTTGGGCATTTCAAAGTGATCATATTTGACAGAAATCGTGGTATATCCACCCGCCGGGATTTTGAGCTCGGCTGCCAATGTGATCTTTTCTTTCTCTTCAAAGCTGATGAGTTTATGAATCGGCGCAACCGGCACAGGGAATGCGCCGCTGACCGAAAGAATTTGATAAGGAACTTGGGTCCCCTTATTATTATAAAGTTTAAAATTTTTAAATTTACCCGCCGGCAGTGTGAGCGTAAATGCCGTACACCCGGAAATCGGGTTGTGCGCGGGGTTGAAGACGGTGAACACAGTGTCACCCGACAGCACGGTAGTGTCGATGTTTTCGGCGATCTGTTCGAGCGCGTCTGTCGTGGTGCGCTCACCGATGCGCAGCGCTTGATTGAAGCGATAGACATTATCCGCGTGGATATCGGAAGCCGAACAGCCGCAGATCGAGTCGTGCGGGTGGTTTTGCAATAAGGTTTTCCACGCTTCGTTGAAAAAGCCGGAGCGCGGCAGCGGGTGGCGAATATAAAAATCCTTGCGCGAACTGTCGATCATCGAGGACGCAAAGTCAAACGGCTCCGCCCATGCGGTCAATAGGTTTTCACAGGCCGAATTCATCTGCTTTAAATGCACCATCGAGGACAGGACGTTTTTGAGCACGATATTGTTGAGACCCTTTTGCCCGACATGATAGAGCGGGCCCGCGATCTTTTGCAGTTTGGGGTTTTCGGCCTTGAAATTCTTTTCGAATTCGCCGAATGAGGTGTGGATGAATTCATAATCGGGGAAACGTTCATTGAGTTTCTTTAATATCTCCGGCAGGCGCGGCTCGGTGTCGATGTGGTCGCATCCGTCCATCATCAAATAGCTGTTGCAAGTTGCGGCTTTATCGGAGCGGTCGAGCATGGCTCTTGTGCGGTCAAACAGTTCATTATTCTCATATTCCCTGCCCTCGAACGGCCAGCGGATCGAGAAATAAAAGTTGCTGTAGGTGCGGTCAATGTCGAGCTTGAAAGCGGTGATCTCGCTGCCGTCCGCGCCGACCCAAGTAAAAGCATCTTTCGGGTAATCGCCGATGCCGCGATAGACCACAGCGGATTCGTACCCGAAGCCCTTTAAAAGCTGCGGGAACTGGGCGTTATGGCCGAAAATGTCGATGACATAGCCGGTTTTCATCGGCTCGGCATGGTATTGCTTGCAGATGTCATAGCCTTTTTGCAGATTGCGCACGAGCGATTCGCCCGAAATCAAAAATTCGTCGGGCATGACATACCACGGGCCGATAATCAGCTTGCCCGCGTCAATCATCCTTTGCATGCGTTCTTTATTCTCGGGGCGGATTTCCAAATAGTCCTCGAGCACAATCGTCTGGCCGTCTGTGTGAAAGACCTTATAATCGGGGTTTTGCTCCAAGACCTCGAACAGCTCATCAAACATACGCACAAGCCGGAAGCGGTAACCCTGAAAGGTCTCGTACCATTCTCTGTCCCAATGCGTATGGGAGATGACAAAACACTTTTTCTTGCTGTTCTTTGCCATAAACAATTCCCCTTTAATTGATATTTTATTCGCAAAAAGCCGGCTCAGATTCCCAAGTCGGCCAGGTTCTTTTGGTGCTGTTCAAAGGTCTCGGCATAAGCATAGACACCGGCGGTATTCGCCGCGAAATAAAGATCGTTGGTGTCGAGCGGATTGATGGCGGCTTTGATAGCGTCCATACCCGGATTGCAAATCGGGCCGGACGGCAGCGCGGGGCATTTATAAGTGTTGTAATATTCGTTATAACGGTTGATGTCGCCGGTGATGTACGGCTTAATGTCGTTTTCGACATAGTTGATCGTGACATCACATTGCAGCTTCATGCCGGTTTTAAGACGGTTATGCAGCACCGAAGAAACATGACTCATCTCGCTCTTGACGCCGCATTCTTTTTCGATGATCGAGGCGATGGTTAAAATCTGGTCAATCGTATAGCCCGAGTTCTCAGCTTGTTGACGCATTTCATCGGTCCATTTTGCCTCGGCGTTGCGCATAAACCGACCGATCACATCCTGCGGCTTCATGCCATAATAAAACTCGTAGGTGTCGGGGAACAGATAGCCCTCAAGCAGAAAACAACGGTGCTCGTTTGACGGGATGGCATCTACCAGCGGGTAATAGGTGTAGTCATAGGTCGCGGCGGTCTTCCAGAGTTTATCGGCCTTGCAAACGTCATTTTCTTCGAGCAACTTAAAAACATCGGCCATGGTCATGCCCTCGGTGATGGTAACAATAGCCGTGTTTGAGCGGGAGGAGGTCACCGAAGACGATGCGACGGCAGATGACGGGGTGTCAGACCCTTGAGAAGACGAATCTGTGGCGGAGATTGTTTTGGAATCGGAACCATCGGATGAAGTCTCGCCCGGTGTCGTGATCGACGGCTCGGAGGCCGGATTTGCGCACAAAAATTTTAACTCCGCGCAGCCGCAAAACGACAGGCACAGACACAAAATCAAGCAAAAAATAACGAGTTTTGTTTGTTTTGTTTTCATACACCTTTCTCGAGCTCATAACCGCACTCGAGCATGTCCTCACGGAAAAAGTCGAACATGTGTACCTCATTGTCTTCCAGATAACGCCCGACCGAATCGCTTCTCATCGGAATTTTAACCAGTTTTACGCCCAAAAAGCGCTCAAGGCGGTCAAGGGTTTCTTCCTGTTTAAAAATCATATCCTCAAACCGCACCGAGATGACGTTTTGCGGTTTCGGGGTCGCGCGAACCAGTTCGCGCTGATAATACCAGCTGATCGCACGGTTGCGGCGGATATCATCGGTTTTGTCATACTCAATGCCGAAATCGTTGAGGTCGTCGGTCAGATGGCTGCCCAAAATGCAGTCGCGCGGGTCGCGCACCCAATGGATATACTTGATATCGGGGAACATTTTGATGATCCACGGATAGACCAGTGTGGTCTCGGGAATCTTCCAACCCTTGTTGGGATTTTCGCTGGCAAAGACCGATTTTAAATAACTTGTGATCAGGCGCTTGAATTCCTCGGTCGGCTCCATAGAAAGAACTTGTGAAAAATCCCACTTCAAACCGCCCTCGAAACGGACGTATTTCGCCATTTCACGGCAGGCGTTGTACATATCTTCCGGCGGAAGCAGATCTCCCGAGACGTTGAGCGGTTCCCCCATAAAAACACCGCTCTGTGAGAGCGTGTGCGAGATCGCCCGCGTGCCCGAATGACCTCTTCCGATCACTGTTACCATCATAATGCTGAATCCTTTCGAGACGAAACTTTTTAAGACAGCGAAGCCGAAAACTGAATCGGCGTCCACTCGACATTTTACAACAATGGGTGTGTTTTTGCAAGGTATTGTTGACTAATTCATGAGAAAGCTTTAAAATAGAAGGTGCCGATGATGCCGCTTTAAAACGGCAAAAAAATGGCTGAAGCACAACATTTTTTCGGCACAGCAATTCGGAGGATACGGGCAATGAGCGAAAACGTGGTCTGGCAGAAACGGCTGACCGACGAGCAGGATCGGATCAAGGCGAACGGGCATAAAGGCGCGGTCGTCTGGTTTACCGGGCTCTCGGGCAGCGGTAAATCGACTGTCGCGGCACTCGTTGAAAAGCGGCTTGTTGACAACGGGCACTGTGCCTATTTGCTCGACGGAGACAATCTGCGCCATGGGCTCTGCGGTGATTTGGGATTTTCCGATGCCGACCGCGACGAGAACATCCGCCGTATTTCGGAAGTCGCGGCGCTGTTTGAGGACGCCGGAGTGATTTCGCTGGTCAGCGCCATTTCCCCTTTTGAAAAGATGCGCGCATTCGCCAAAAGCCGGAGCAAACGGTTTTTGCTCCTCTATGTGAGCACAAGTGTGGAGGCCTGCGAAAAGCGCGACCCGAAAGGACTTTATGCCAAAGCGAGACGCGGGGAACTCACCGGATTCACGGGCATCGACTCACCTTATGAAATTCCCCAAAACCCCGATTTAATACTGGATACCGAAACAATGAGCGTTGAAAATTGCGCCGAACAGGTGCTTGAACTTATTCGAAAAACAATTTAGGAGATCATTTTTCATGGACCATCTTGACCGGCTCGAAGCAAAGAGCATTCACATCATCCGGGAGGCCTACAGCCAGTTTAAATCACTGTGCATGCTGTGGTCGATCGGCAAGGACAGCACGGTGCTGCTATGTTTGGCACGTAAGGCGTTTTACGGGCATGTGCCCTTCCCGCTCGTCCACATTGACACCCATTATAAAATCCCCGAGATGATTACCTACCGCGACCGGCTTGCGCTGGAGTGGAATTTGGATATGATCTACGGCGAAAACGCCGAGGCGCTGGCCGCCAAACGCACTTTTCCCGATGGAAACGCCACGCGCATCGAGTGCTGCAAAGCGCTCAAAACCGAAGCGCTGGCGCACACGCTATCGGGCGAATGGCCCCGCTACCGCATGAACCACAAACTCGGAAAATATGAAGTGGATTCCAACAAAGAGCCCTATATCGGCGTCATTGTCGGCGTTCGCGCAGACGAGGAGGGCAGCCGCTCCAAGGAGCGTTATTTTTCACCGCGTGACAAGCACAACGACTGGGACATCGGCGATCAGCCGCCGGAGTTCTGGGGTCAATATAAAACCGATTTTAAGCCCGGTACGCACATCCGGGTTCATCCGCTGCTGGACTGGACGGAATTGAATATCTGGGAATACATCCAACGCGAAAACGTGCCCGTGGTCTCGCTCTATTTTGATCAGGGCGGGGGAAAGCGTTACCGTTCGCTGGGTTGTTGGCCGTGCACCAAGCCGGTGGAGTCCACCGCAAAAAATCTTGACGAGATTATCGCGGAACTCAAGACCGGAAAATTCGCCAACATCGCCGAACGCAGCGGGCGCGAACAGGACAAGGAAGACGGCGGCGGCCTGGAGGAATTGCGCCGGGACGGCTATATGTGAGGAGTGAAATCCGATGGCAGATTTATTGGAAAATCAGATGTTGACGCCGGACCTGGAGAATATGAACATCGTCATGGTCGGGCATGTGGATCATGGCAAGAGCACCGTACTCGGCCGGCTGCTCGCGGACACCGGTTCGTTGCCCAGCGGCAAGCTGGCGGCGGTCCAGGAGCGTTGCCGCCGCAATGCCAAGCCGTTT
>CAZTDA010000107.1:0-6724 GCA_964612155.1 uncultured Eubacteriales bacterium
AGTTTCCATTTTCGATTTTACGAGATATTCTCCGGGCTCCACGTTTGGAAATAGATAAAATCCTCTCTCATTTGTTTCCTTTGTAGACAAAAGAATATGACCCCTCTCCTCCACCTTGTAAAGCGCCGCTACTGCATTAGAAACATTCTGTCCGTAAAAGTCAATTATACCGCTGATCGTTCCGCCTGTAGATGATTCATCGGGATAGACAAACAAATTCATACAGGTATTTTCTTTCGCTGCTGGTTTAAAGGATATCTTTTTCGGTGATAAATATCCTTGTTTAAACGCAGATATCCAATATTTTTTTGGTTTCAAGCCATAAATCAGGAATTGACCGTCCGCATTTGTCTGCGTGATAGCTTCGCAGATCTTGGGCCTGTAATAATCCTCGATTAAAACATGTGCATCCGCCAACGCTAAGTTTACCTCATTATACACAATACCGTAAACGACCGCATGATTCATAATATCGGAAACATCAAGACAAATACATATTGAAATCGGTCTTTTTGGCTCAAGGTAAACGTTGTAAATCTTTGAGACCTTATATCCCTCCGCTGTTGCAATCACTTGATATTCGCCCGGCGGAAGAATGTTCTCAAAAATGAAATTTCCTCTATGATCGGTAACGGCATGCGTAATCGGTTTATTGTTTCTGCTAAATATTTTAACTGTCGCACCCTCGATTGACTCGCATTTATCGGCAACCCCTCCCGCCAGAACGGTGCATGGTTTTTTTGGCGCTTTTTTCAGCGAAAGGTCAACGGTCACTTCTTGTCTCGGACCAAGGTTAAATTGTTCGGATCTCTCCAACAGGTAAACATCGCGGATTTCCATATCACATAGGCTCCTAACTCAGGAGATATCCGTCTGCGCGATTGCTTTGACGATATAATCTCCTGCAGCGACATTGCCGAACAAATACCTTCCCCCGGCGTTTGTCCTGATAATCTGGATGATTGTCTCTACCCCGCCGACAACCAAATACAAGGCAACGAGCGCATTGGCAATCGGCAGCAGTGTTGCCTGATCGGTAATGATTCCGCTGATCGTGCCGACATTCGCCGCCGTGTTAACCTGAAGACTCAGATCCAGCGGCTCGATATCTGTTCCGGTCAACGTGACAACAGAGCTTGTGTTTTCATCATATCCGATTTTATTGGCTGAAACGACATAATCCCCATTGACCAGCCTCGGTGCAAAATATTGTCCATTGCTGTCTGTATTCGTCGTCAACGCCAGCGTCTGGACACCGCCGACATCCTGATAAATGCTTACGGAAGCATTATCAATTGGGGTTAGAACAACGGCTTGTCTGATGATGCCGAAAATTGCGTTTTTACCGGAATCCGGATCGGGAATCAGTGCAATATTAACGGTCGTCGGGCGACCTGCAATAACCGATAACGGAATAGTTAAGGGCAGCAAATACGTGAATTTGGTTGCTATGATCTTATACGAACCTGCGGTGATTTCCGGGATAATATATTTCCCCAGATCATTTGTCAGATCATGTGCAATCGGGTTGTCGTTGACATCGAATATTTTTACGGTGGCGCCTTCAATGGGCACGCCCCCGGAAGTAACGGTACCTGTTACAACGCCTGCCGATGCTGCAGTGCTTTGATTCAGCTGTAAATTTTCTGTGCGCTCCTGTGTTCCGGTTATAGGAAATTGCGGACTGGCTTTCAGATTATATTAATCTATTATAGGCACGATTAAATTCCTTCTTGCTATTAATGAATATCGATATCATGATGATAATCATTACAAATATCATGAATCAATACATAATATGTTTCTTAACAGCAATGTGAGAATATATGATTTCAATCCTCGATGTGCTCGATGGGTTCGATCGTAAACTCGTGGTCGAACGGGGTCAGGGCGTTGAAGAAGATATTATATTTCGAACCCGAAACCGGAACAGAGCCGAACAGGCCTTCGGTGACAAAGGTCTCGGCGAACGCGGGGCCGATTTTGACGCCACTGTTGCCCATCTCGACCTTGACATAACCCTTGGAGGCGACGAGTTTTCCGCCCGCGTTGGCGCGGATGGTGTAGCCGTCGCCGAAGATGACCGCGTCCGGATTGACACCCATCTCAAAACGCACCGGCGCTTTGGTGCAGCCGTCGATTTTCATGCGGATCGCAAATCCCTTTTCGGTGCGCTTGACTTCCAACGTCGCGTCGACGGTGATCGGGCCGGTGGTATCGCGCTTCGATCGATCCATTTTGTTGAAGTCGCTCGTGCCCTGATATTCTTTATACGGCAGATAATAAGTGCCCTCACCGTGGTAGTCCATCAGATAGCCGTCCTCGGTCTTGCGGATATTTTTGACCTTGATGTGCCGCTCGTTGAAGAAGTGGATGCCGCCGCGGATATACATGTCCACCTCGCCCGACTGCAAAAAGAAAAACGTCTCGTTGTTTTCCATAATCGAAACCGTCATGCCATTGTGTCCCATGCGAACGATGCCCGAATCCTTGAAATGATAATCGTATTCGGTCGGCATATACGGCTTTACATCGGGGATTTCGACAAGCTCCGGCTCGGTCATCATCTCGGTCAGTCCGATTTGAACCGGGCGGCCTTTTTTAATGCACTCATCGATGATGGCGCGCGCCATGCCGAGCAGTTCGTTATCTTTGAGCAGATGCCCGGCCTTGAGATATTGGTAGATATATTTGTCGGCGTAGACGCTGGTACCCCTGTCCTGCCGCGTGGAGTTCTGGGTGAAAATTTCAAAGTTGGTATGATAATAGGCCGCCATCATCTTGAGGTTGCGGCGTACGGGTTCGAGCAGTTCGGGCTTGTTGAGCTCCTCCGCCAGAATCAACATCGCCATGTTGTTGATTTGGTTATAGCCGCCCGCCGAGCGCTCGGCGTATTCGCCGTCCTCGTTGCAGTCGATGCCCTCGTTTAAAAAGGCATTGATGCGGGTGAGGTACTCTTTTTTGCCCGTGATGTTCATCGCGAGAGACAGCGCCGCCGACTCGACCCAGCGGTGGTTCGGGGTGTGGAAGCCGCCTGTGAAGATGCCGTCCGCAAGTTTGGAAAGCGCTTCGTAAAGCCGTTTTTTCAACTCTTCGCCGCGTGCGTCGGTCTTCCGATCTTTGATGAAGTTATAGGTTTTGCACAGCCCGATGTTGGTAAACGAGGTGTCGGGCGCGGAGTAATAGTTTGCAAGATGCAGGTCGATGACCCCCGACGGGCGCAGATTGTTATACAAAAACGTAAACAGCAGATCGGCTGCATGGTAGGCCTCGTCGCTCATGTAGAATTTGCTCTCGGGGCAGAAATAGAGCATGATGGCGTTGGCAACCGTGCCGCCAGCACCGTAGGGCACAAGGCCGAAATCCTTGTTCAGATAGCCGCCGTACTGCCAATCGGTCGCTTTGATCATTTGGTTGCGGATGACGTTTTCAAACCCCTTATCGGAGCTCTCGACTGCCGCTTTGTAAAGGTCGATGGTGTATTTCATAAAATCCTCCTGCGCATGATTGCGTTTTCCATATCATTATAACAAGCTATGGGGAAATAACAACCCAAAATCGGATTTTTAGGACAAGTATTTTTATAAATTGACGCATTGCGGGGGTTATGTTAAAATAATTGCAAATGATCGTAATCCGGCATGATTTTTACGGGAGGATTGAGAGTGAGATTCATACAGAGATTGATTTGTGAGATCTTCGGTCACAAATGGAAGGGGTGCCATTGCGTTCGGTGCGGCGATTGGCGCGACGAAGAACATCAATATCAAGCAACGGACAACCCCTGCGAGCAGCGTTGTTCGCATTGCGCTTATATGAAATCGGAGCACATCTGGGAGGGAACCGGCTGCGTCAAGACCTGTAAAATTTGCGGAAAAACCGAAGGGCAGCACCACTGGCATTACGAAGGCGATCAGGTGGTGTGCGGCTGCGGCGCGACCAAGCACAAGCTCTATCGCTCCTACTGCGAAAATCCCATCACGGAGTACACCTGCGAAATCTGCGGTAAATCAGGCGGCACCAACGACTGCAAGGAATTCGGTTACGACTTTCTCAAAGCACCCTGCGTTGAGCCGAACGACCCAAAAACATGAATCAATCCCATGAAATCAATACCCTAAAACCGATTGTCGCTCCGCTGCTCGGTTGGTACGGCGAAAACGCCCGCGTACTGCCTTGGCGTGAAAACACCGACCCCTACCGCGTGTGGGTGTCGGAGATCATGCTGCAGCAGACCCGCGTTGACACCGTCATCCCTTATTATCACCGCTTTTTAACGGCGTTGTTCGATATCAAAGCGCTGGCGGAATGCGATGAACAGGCGCTTTTGAAACTCTGGGAGGGGCTGGGGTATTATTCCCGCGTACGCAATCTGCAAAAAGCCGCGCAGATGATCATGCAAAAATTCGGCGGGCGGTTCCCCGACGATTTCAATGATATTTTATCGCTGCCGGGCATCGGAACCTATACGGCGGGGGCGATTTCCTCGATCTGCTTTGAAAAGCCGATTCCGGCGGTGGATGGGAATGTTCTTCGCGTGCTTTCGCGCATTTTAAGCAGTGAAGCGGACATCGCCCTGCCCGAGGTCAAGGGGAAATTCACGGAAATGCTGAGAAAAATTTATCCCGAAGGTCATTGCGGAGATTTTACGCAGGCGTTGATGGAACTCGGCGCGTTGATCTGTCTGCCGAACGGTGTGCCGCAGTGCATGATCTGCCCGCTCGCCGCTTTGTGTGAGGCAAACCGAACCGGAAGACAATCGGAACTGCCGAACAAGAGCAAAAAAGCGCCACGCAAGAAAGAGGACAAGACCGTTTTTTTGTTATTTTGCGGGGATAAAATCGCCCTGCAAAAGCGGCCGGAAGGGGTTTTGCTCGGCGGACTTTGGGAATTCCCGAATGTGACGGGGCATCTGACCCCGAAACAGGCAAAAGAGGTCTTGACGCAATGGAAGATCGAGGCCGTTTCGGTTGAGAAAGGGCCATGTAAAAAGCATATTTTCACCCACATGGAGTGGGAAATGACAAGTTATTTTGTTTCCTGCGAGAACACACCCGGGCAATTCACCTGGGTGACACGGGAGGAATTATCAAAAGAACTCGCCCTGCCCTCCGCGTTTCAAGGGTTTAGAAGTGCTTTAAAATAGCAAATTAGGACGGGAAATTGAAATTGATTGATGTTATGATATATCCGTAAAATGCGCGAAGGGGGGCAGGCAGACAAATTATGAAGCAAAAGGAGTTGCTATCAAAAGTTTTCGGCTACATAGACCGCCGGATCGAGGAAAAAATCACGGCTGCCGAACTCTGCGGCGAATTCCACTATTCGGTCTGGCACTTCTGCCGCCTGTTCAGCGAATTTACGGGCATGTCGCCCACACGCTATATCACCTTGCGAAAACTGCAATTTGCGCTGTTTGACCTCGCAGGGGGCATGAAAGTGCTCGATGTCGCGGTCAAATACGGCTTCGACACCTCCGACGGGTTTGTCAAGGCGTTCAAGAGCGCGTACGGCAGCGCCCCCACCAAATATCCGTTTGCGCAAACGCCGGAAAAGCCCGCGCGGATGGATTTTGAGCAGTTTGAAACGACCTTCGGAGGGAACATTATGACGTCAATTCCGATTCAAAAAGGTGCGCTCCATACCATTTTCACCGTGACCGAGCGCGGAGTCCGAAAGAAAACCAAGCACAAACTCCCCACGCATTCGATGGGTTTTCCCGCATTAATGTCGGCGTTAATCACATTTTTGGGGTTGAATCCCCGCATGGAGCTGTTTGAGCGGGAACCGTTCGGGGCTTATTTGAGGGACGCGGATTATTATTTTCAACTGGCCGTTTCCACCGAGGGCTTCGGGCTGTTTTACGATTTGCCCCAGGCGGTGATTGCGTGCAACTACTGGAACGGCGAACCGCTCAGGGATTGCTTTAACGCCGAGGGCATCCGCTATCGCCTGCTCGGGGATGAGGAGATTGCCACCGCCAAAGACGGGGCGATTGACCCCGAGACGATTTTCGTTGTTATCCGCGAACATTTGAAAAAAGACCTGCCGGTGATTCTGTTTTACCATGCGAATCTGATGCTGCTGGTCACGGGGTTCTGTGAGAGCAGCGGCGATATGTTGGGGTTTCCGTTTGCCGACGGCAGCGCAAATAATAAAGCATTCGAACTGCAAAAGAACAGCCGCCTTTATCAAAACTGGGCAAACAACCTCGGCGCGGTTATTTTGGTTGACGGGCTCGGAGAGCACGCCGAACGCGGAGAGATTATCAAAAAGGCGCTTTTACGCGGGGTTGAGATGCTGACCGAGACAAAGCCGATGTTTTACGATTACGGGTTCGGCGATAAACTCTATGAAAACTGGATTGGGTATTTGCAAAATGACGGCAATTTCAAGTCCAAAAAAGACAGCCACCGCTTTATCTCGCCCGAAGAAGTCGATATGGCCGAGCGCCGCGCGTTCACTTCAGAGTTTTTCTATGAGGCGGAAGAATACCTCGGCAAAGACAAATTGAAAGAGGCCCGTGACGCTTTTTGCCAAATCCACGGCAATATGATGAAAATTCAAAAGCTGACGAGTTTTGAAAACGAGGGCAAACTACTCGAGCGGCAGACCCGGGAGCAAATTGTCGAGATTTTAAAAGAGTGCAATGCGCTCGACCGACAGGCCGCGGAATGTATTAAAAGCGCGTTAAACGGTTGATTTTTTTTATATTCAAAGCAAA
>CAZTDA010000108.1:0-6704 GCA_964612155.1 uncultured Eubacteriales bacterium
GTGGATTTCGGACAGGATAGTTACCTGCACGCCTTGAAAAGCAATGCCGACTTTACGAAAATTCGAAACCTGATTATCACACATGCGCACAGCGACCACTTTATACCCAACGAGCTTTTCATGACCACCGAACCATTCGGATATAACGACATCGAATCTCCGATACAAGTGTTCGGCAACGCAGATTGCAAAAAAGTATTCAACACTTTCAATGTTCCGGCAAAGTGCGTATTTTTTGAAGTAAGCCCATACGAACGCTTCTGTGCGGGGAAATACAGCATAACTGCCATACCGGCACATCACGGCACCGAAATGCCGCTTTGCTACATGATCGTTGACGGTGAACAGGTACTCCTTTATAACAACGATTCTGGTATTTTTACCGATGAAGTGTATGCGTATATAAAACGCTCCGGCTATCAATTTGATGCAGTTATTGCAGATTGCAGCACCGCGCTTTTAAATGAAACGGGCGGTACTCATATGTCTTTTTCGGACAACGAGATTCACAGAGAAAAGCTGAATCAGATCGGAGCACTGAAAGAGCACACCATATGGATTGTCACCCACTATTCCCATAGTGCGCTGTTTGAAGATCATCAACCCGTTACGGCAGAACGGTTGGAAGAAATCGCCCGAGAAAAGAAGATGCTCAGTGCTTTTGACGGGATGGAGATCCTATTATAAACTTTTAAAACTTCAATTATTGTTATGAGATTCACCTAAGAGGACGTTCAAGAATGGTAGTGCATGCAGATATTAAAATGACTGCGAATATCTATTCCCACCTTGATACGAACCGGAAGATCAATATAGCATCTGTTTTCACAACGAACTTTTCTAACCCCTCGGATAAGTGTTAGATTATGTGTTAGATTGCTCAAAAAATAACAAACAGAAAAGCGCCCAAACATAGCTCAAAATGGCTATATTAGGCGCTTTTTTTGTTGGCTCCCCCTGTTGGGCTCGAACCAACGACCCTGCGGTTAACAGTCAGACGAATAGCTTCCCGAATAATCTCACAACGCATTATAAGAAAATGTGCTATTCCTTGTTGTTATGCGATATTATGAACGTTTGACCTGTCAAAATGATTAAAGGGTTATTGACAAAGTGTTTAAAGATTTTCTGTCTTTTTGGAATAAATGTTAGAAAAGTGTTAGAACAGTCAATCAATTGTTGAAACTGTTCATATGATCTTGCAAAATGAATGAATGTGTAATATAATGGTATTTATCATTGATGCGAAAATTTCGGCATTGTTTATTGAATAATAGAAGGAGTAATAAAATCGTGATTGATAAAAAGCAAATGACCGAAGAAGATATCAAGCTTCAATATATTACTCCGGCAATCACAGCAAAATGGAACACCGCCAACATTACGATGGAAACAAGAATAACTGACGGAAAAATCAACCTTAAAGGTAATTTCGTGTTTCGCGAAAAGCCGAAAAAGGCTGATTACATTTTATATATAAATAATAATAATCCGATTGCAATCGTTGAAGCCAAGGACAACAATCACTCGGTATCTTTTGGTTTACAACAGGCAATAACCTATTCCCGGATGCTCGATGTACCTTTTGCCTACAGTTCCAACGGAGACGCATTTTATGAACACGATTTCCTAACGGGAAAAGAGCGGCAGCTTGGTTTATCCGAATTCCCCTCTCTAGATGAATTAATAACACGATATAAAGCAGCTAAAGGCATGACCGATACAGAGAAGAAAATTATTGATCAACCGTATTATACAAGCCAAAACACGCACGAACCGCGTTATTATCAGCGAAACGCAGTAAATCGCACACTGGATGCGATTGCAAAAGGGCAGCAGCGACTTTTACTCGTAATGGCAACCGGAACCGGCAAAACATATACCGCTTTTCAAATTGTATATCGTCTTCTGAAAAGCGGAATTAAGAAAAAAGTGCTTTATCTTGCCGACCGGAATATCCTCGTTGATCAATCGATTCAACAAGACTTTGCGCCATTGGATAAAACAATCCATAAAATAAATTTTGCCAAGGATGACCCCGTGACGATCACTTCACATGAGGTCTATTTTTCACTGTATCAGCAGCTGACTGACCGTGAGGATAATGAGAGTGAGGATGACGAAGAAGAAACCATTACCCGTCTTGCATCCCTGTTTCAAAAGGACTTTTTCGATCTTATTATAATTGACGAGTGTCATAGAGGTTCCGCAAAAAAGGACAGCAACTGGCGAAAGATTCTTGAATATTTCTCCTCGGCAACGCAAATCGGTATGACTGCAACACCTAAAGAGACCAAATACATCTCCAACATCGACTATTTCGGAGAACCGGTTTATACCTACAGCTTGCGCGAGGGTATCGAAGACGGTTTTCTTGCTCCGTTCAAAGTGATCAATGTTCGCACCAACATCGGCGAGGGCTGGCGTCCGTACAAAGGACAGCTTGACAAGAACGGGCAGGAAATCGAAGACCGCATCTATACAAACAGCGATTTTGATTATAACATTATACTCGAAGATCGCACTTACGAGGTCGCAAGAGAAATTACCGAATATCTGAAGCATACGGGCAGAATGCAAAAAACGATTGTGTTCTGTGCGACCGAAGAACACGCTGAACGGATGCGCGGCGCACTCAATAATCTTAACACCGATATGGTTAAGAAAAATTCAGATTATGTAGTTCGCATAACCGGCAGCGATACTTACGGAAAAAGTAAAATCGATTATTTCATCTCCGTTTCCTCTCCATACCCCGTAATTGCGACCACATCAAAGCTGCTCTCAACCGGAGCAGATTGCAAGATGACCAAATTGATTGTCCTCGACCAGATGATCGGCTCTATGACCGAATTCAAGCAGATTCTCGGACGGGGTACCCGGCTCCGTGAAAAAGAGGGCAAAACGCACTTTACCGTCATGGACTTTCGGAATGTGACGCGCTTGTTTGCTGACCCAGATTGGGATGGCCCCATTGAACAGGATGATCATTACGGTGCCGGTGGAACGAAACCCAACAGCCCGGGAACTGATATTCCACCCGATCCCAACCCTGACCCCGGGCATATTGATAAGCCGATTGTAGATGAAAACGGCTGCACGGTAAAGGTGATCGGCAAAACCGTATCATTCTATGACTCCGACGGGAAACTGCTTCGACAGCAGAGCATCATCGATTACACCAAATCAAACATTCTCGGCACATATGCTTCTTTGGATAACTTCATCCGCCGGTGGTCTGCCGAAGAGAAAAAAGAGAGCATTAAAGATTTACTCTTAGAACGCGGTATCAATCTTGAAAGTATGAAAGCAGATCAAAATATGGCAGAAGTGGATGATTTTGATTTTATCTGCCATGTGGCGTTTGACCAAAAACCGCTGACACGCCGCGAACGCGCCAACAGCGTCAAGAAGCGGGACTTTTTAAGCAGATATCAGGGCGCAGCGCGTGAAGTTTTAGAAGCGCTGCTCGATAAGTATATGAACACCGGCATCTACGAAATTGAAAAAACAGAGATTTTAAAACTCGACCCGTTCTTAAAATTCGGCAAGCCCTCAAGAATCGCGCAATTTTTCGGCGGTAAAGAAGGGTATTTGAAAGCCGTCAGAGAACTGGAAGAAGAATTGTATAAGGTAGGATAACATTCATGAGCTTAACGAACTTTGTAAAGAGACTGCGCGACATTATGCGTAACGATGCCGGTATCAATGGCGATGCACAGCGCATCGAACAGATCGCATGGATGCTCTTTTTAAAAGTATATGACTCCAAAGAGCAGGACTGGGAGATGGAAGAAGACAATTATCAGTCCATCATTCCGGATGCGTGCCGCTGGTGCAATTGGGCAGCGGATGACAGAAGCGGTAAAGCCATGACCGGTGAAACGCTGCTGAACTTTGTCAATAACACCTTGTTCCCGACGCTCAAAGGTCTGACCATCACCCCGATCACTCCGATCAAGAAGTCCATTGTCAAAACGACGTTTGAAGATGCCAATAACTATATGAAGGACGGGGTTTTACTCCGTCAGGTCATTAACATCATTGACGAGTTGGATTTGAGCGATTATGAAGAAAGCCATGCATTCGGCGAAATCTATGAATCCATCCTCCGTGAATTGCAGAGTGCCGGTTCTGCCGGTGAATTCTATACGCCCCGTGCGGTCACGGAGTTTATGACCAAGATGATCAAGCCGCAGATCGGCGAGAGGATGGCGGACTTTGCCTGCGGTACCGGCGGCTTTATCACCAGCTGGCTGAAAGAACTGGCTCCGCTGATTCAAAACACGGATGATCAGATTGAATATGAAAATTCTATTTACGGAATTGAGAAGAAACAGTTCCCCTATATGCTGTGCATCACCAATATGCTGCTGCACGGCCTTGATGTTCCTAAAATTTATCACGACAACTCCTTGCTGCGTGATGTGCTCGACTACACGGAAGAAGATCAATTCAATGTTATTTTAATGAATCCCCCATACGGCGGCAGCGAAAAAGCCGAAGTCAAGTATCATTTCCCGTCCGACCTCGCCAGTAGTGAGACGGCAGACCTTTTTATGTCCGTGATCATGTACCGGTTGAGAGAACTCGGCAGGGCAGCGGTTATTCTGCCGGACGGGTTTTTATTCGGCACCGATAATGCCAAAGTTGCCATCAAGAAAAAACTACTATCCGAATTCAATCTGCATACCGTTGTCCGGATGCCGAGTAGCGTGTTTTCGCCCTATACCCCCATCACCACGAACATTTTATTCTTTGACCGTACCCAGCCGACCACTGAAACATGGTTTTATCGGCTCGATATGCCGGAGGGATATAAGCACTTTTCCAAAACAAAACCCATGAAGATGGAGCATTTTGCCCCGGTCATTGAATGGTGGGACAACAGGCATGAAATCAATATAGACGGTTTTGATAAGGCCAAAAGATACACCGCCGTACAGCTTACCGGTGAACTGGGTTACAATTTCGACCTGTGTGGATATCCCCATGCGGAAGAAGAAATTCTCGACCCGCTGGATTTGATTTATGTGTACGAAGAGCGGCGAGCATCATTAAATGCCGAGATTGACCGCGTGCTTGCCGAAATCACCGCGATTCTCGGGGGTGCAAAACAATGACCCCGCAAGAACTTAAAAACAGCATTTTGCAACTGGCGATTCAGGGCAAGCTCGTCGAGCAGCGCCCCCAGGAGGGCACCGCCGAGGAGTTATATCGGCAGATTCAAAAAGAGAAGCAGCGGCTCATTAAAGCCGGAACGATTAAAAAAGAAAAGCCCCTGCAGGAAATTGCAGAGGATGAAAAACCGTTTGACATTCCCGAGGGGTGGAAGTGGATGTGGCTCCCGGAAATCACATATTCGGTAGGGAATAAGTATAATCAGATACTAGCTAAGGACGTAAAACCTCAAGGTAAATATCCTGCTGTAAGTCAGGGAAAACAGCTTATTGACGGATACTCTGATTTGGAGAATAAGTTAATAAATGATTTGCCACTAATTATGTTTGGCGACCACACGAGGAATGTTAAGTTTATTGATTTTCCATTTGTAATTAGTGCAGATGGAACAAAGTTCATGAAAGCTATCGGTATAGAAGTAAAATATTTGTTGTATTGGATGACTTTTGTCGCAGAGCATCTAAGAAATCGAGGTTATGCACGTCATTTCACTGTGCTAGTGAAAGAACCTGTTCCCCTCCCGCCCCTTGCCGAGCAAAAACGCATTGTTGATAAAATCGAAGAACTGCTGCCTTATATTGACCGCTATGAACAGGCGTTCAGCAAGTTGGAGGAGTTTAACAAGCGGTTTCCGGACGAGATGCAAAAATCCATTTTGCAAACGGCGATTCAGGGCAAGCTGGTCGAGCAGCGCCCCGAGGAGGGTACCGGCGAGGAACTGTATCGGCAGATTCAAAAAGAAAAACAGCGGTTGATTAAAGAGGGGAAAATCAAAAAGGAAAAGCCCCTGCCGGAGATTGCAGAGGATGAAAAGCCGTTTGATATTCCGGAGAGTTGGAAGTGGGTGAGGTTGGGGGAAATACTTACATATCAGAACGGATATGCTTTTAATTCCTCAGAAATGAGTGAATCTTGTAATGGTTATCCGGTGATTAAGAGCGGAAATTTGATGACATTAAAAGTTGTAATAAAAGGAAAAAACGATTATATTGATATACCGACAGAAAAGATGTTGGAATGCCAAATTAACAAAGGCGACATGTTAATGTGTTTATCTTCACAATCAAACAATCCAGAACCATTGGGGAAAACGGCAATCTATGAATTTGATACTCCAGCCTTACTAAATCAACGAGTCTTAAAAATGAAACCTTTAAATCCCTCAACAACTAAATTTTTATATTTTACTATAAATTCAAAGTATTTTCATTTTACTGTTTCTCATCAAGGAGGGGGGTCTGCACAAGCGAATCTAAAACTTGAACATGTGTTAAATATGATAATTCCCCTCCCGCCCCTTCCCGAGCAAAAAAGAATTGTTGCAAAGTTGGAAGAAATACTGCCGCTGTGCGAAAAGTTGAAAAGATAAGGAGGAAGTAAAAATGAGCAGTGCCGTTTTGGAACTTCGAAATGCAATTACCGAATCAAACTGTGATATTGTAAATGTATTACGAAAAGCTCATATAATTGCCGTTAAATTAGGACTTCATGAGTTCGATCAATGGATTTTAAATGAATTGAAT
>CAZTDA010000109.1:0-6676 GCA_964612155.1 uncultured Eubacteriales bacterium
GCCCATATCTTTGAGGATATCGTTGCCGCCGAGTTTAAACATGTTGTCTTTATAAGTAGCAATCACCGATTCGACGGACTTGGAATTGTCCGCGATCGCATCAAAAATACAGGTGTTGTAGAATTTTAGAATATATTCTTCGACAGCATAGTAGGAGTTGGGTTTATTGTATTCCGTTCTGAGCGGTGCAATGATGCCCTTTTCGATGCCGTTATCGATCATCTGCTGATAATCGCTGCGGGTGGTTGTCACTCCCGTTGTGGCGGTTGAAGTGTACAAGATATTTGCGTTTGAGCTCAAGAATGCCTCCGGAAGGTCTTGCACCAGATTCGGCATGGCGGGCAGCACATAATGCCCGTTTGCGTTTCGGAACTTTCTGACCGTGACGGTACCGCTGCTGCCGATGGTATAGTTTTCGGGAGTACCCAGCCGAGATTCGAGATAATTTTCCTGCGATGCCAACAGCATTTGCAATAAAAGATTGACCGTCTCGCGGGGTTGTTCTGTTTCGTTGGTCAAAAAGTAGCCGCTGACGCTGGTGCTGATGGTTCTGGGGTAATCGGGGTTGAGCGTGAGCACCTCGGTGCAGTCGTCATAATCGTGGTATTCGCCGTAATAGGAGGCGCAGATTCCGTTTCTAAAATCGCTGAGCGCGGTATCGGTGCTGTCGTCGAAATTGATCTTCAAAACTCCGGCATTATAGAGTTCGCGCAGATATTTGAGCGCGTCGACCGCCGATTCTTTGGTCAAAAAGTCCACATAACCCACATTGGGTTCAAACCCGATCGGACCATTATCGGTTTCGTCGATATAAAGCCCGAAAGCGGTTAGGATGTCGCCTAAATTGGCGAGTCCGTCGGAGCTGATGGCATAACCGCTTTTTTGGTTTTTGAGAGCAATGGCGTATTCTTTCAGCGATTCAAGGTTTGTCACATCCATATTGGTTTTATACAGCGAATCGTCGGTGAAGCTGCGCACCTTGAGAATCGGGGTGGAAGACGCCGCAATTGCATAAACATGCCTTGTCCAAAACATTCTTTTAATACCCGAGGGCAGAGCGCTCCAAATTGAATTTTCATATACATAATCATCTAATTTCAACGCTTTTTGATCGATGATCGCCTGCCGCAGTTGGGCATAGCTGTTGATTTCCACCACGCCGGCATAGGACGCGGTGCCGTTTAGGATATTCTTTTGCAGCAGGGTCGCCTCTTTGCCGTAGGGATCGCCCACTTCGGACGGGGAGTCGGAGATGATGTCCATTCGGACATTATAACGCAGATACATCTCTTCGAGCCAGGCCTTTTTGACCTCAACGCTGTTATCGGCGTCGTTATACTTAAAAAACGAGGGTGAGACCAGATGCAAGGTCACGGGATAGATGTTTTCGGTCGGCGGCGAGACGAGTTCACTTGGCAGCGGGGGTGCGGAAGGCGCCGAACAGGCGGTCAGCAGGAAGACGGCGCACAGCAACGCGGAAACAACACATTTCAGCGGCTTTTTCATAATCGTTCCTCATTCCCATTCACTTATAATTTTTTTATTCTTTGAGCATAGTTTAGGAACACGCGCTGTCATCCGTAATAGTACGCGGTTTGCTTGCCGATGGCGGCGTTCATCTCGTCGAGCATTTGGTTGCCGCCGAGTTTGAACATCTCTTCTCGGTACCCGTCTACAACTTCTTTGACGGTGCGTTTCGAGCTCGTAAGCGCATTCTTGATGCAGTCCATATACAGTGTATTGATATAACGATCTTTATTGATGGCTGCGTTTATGTTATTATATATCGTTGTTTGATAAAATGCCGGAACTTCGACGATCAAACCTTTTTTAAATGAATCATACAGGATTGTAAATCGATCATTTTGGATACTTGATTCGGTTTTCGATCCTTTATCGACAACGCCGTTTTGGCTGAAAAAGATATTCGCGTCCGAATAGGGGAAAATATCTGACAGACCGCCGGTTAAATTCGGCATGGGCGGGTATTCAAAACTTCCGTCGGCGTTTTGCGGCATTTCGACTGTGATGGTTCCGTCACTGTTCAAGATATAGGTGTCGGGAGAACCAAGCCAGCACTGCAAATAACTGTCACCGGATCCGAACAGTATATTCAAAAACTGATTGATGGTTTCTTTGGGCTGCGGTGTTTCTTTGGTCATGGCAAAACCACGCGTGGAAGTAAGGGCGATTTGCGGGTATTCGGGATTTAAGGTGAATAGTTCGGTGCAGTTTTCATAATCGAAGTACTGAACATAAGTTGTACAGGATGTGCCATCATTAAAATCTGTATATGCAACCTTTGAATCAGTAAAATTAATGTCCAATGCGCCCGCTTGATAAAGTGCGCGCAGATATTCAAGAGCGTCAACAGCGGCGCCTTTTGTTAAAAAATCCACACAACAATTTTCGGTGGGATCATAACTAAACGGATTTGTGGCATTACCAAAATTGTAAAGCCCGAACGCATTTAGGATATCGGATAAACCCGATATATAGAAAGAATTGAGAACAGTTTTACCGGTTGATTGTGCGTATGCTTTTGCAAAGTCACTGAATGATTGGAGGTCGGTAACGGTAATCCCGGTCTCTTTTAATGCTTCATCGCGAATCATGCGGGCGTTTTGCGCCCGAAACATATATGTGGGTATCGCATAAATATGTCCGTCCACTTTAAAAGCGTCTTTTAACTCATCGGGCAGGGATTGCCAAACCGGATTATCGGCAAGATAATCGTCTAAAGGCAGGAGCTGATTAATTGTATAACTCGATATTTGCGTAGAAGTGAGTTCCATCAAACCCGCAAATGCAGCTTCTTCGTATAATACATCATAAATTAGGTCTGAAGCAGAACGATCATGATCAACATCTTTATCTCTATAAGTATCTGAGGTTATATTTAATTCAACACCGTATTGTGAGTACATCTCCTCCAACCAGTCCTCTTTATATTGTTCGGTTTTTTCCGAATCAGCTATTTCATAAAAATCAGGAGCGAGGATATTGATGGTTGATACCTGACTGTCCTCTGGGTTCAAATTGCCCGGCAGCGAGCTTTTAGGCGTTGATGTGCAGCCGGATAGCAGCATTAGACCGCAGATGAATAGGGTTACGGAGAGTTTGATTGACTTTTTCATGAGTTGTTCCCCTTTCAAATGTCACTTTACGTTTTGCATTTTAAAACTTTGCACTTTGGCGTTGATATTCACCCATAATAATACGCGGTTTTCTTGCCGATGGCGGCGTTCATTTCGTCGAGCATTTTGTTGCCGCCGAGGTCGAGCATTGCTTTTTTGTATTCGTCGACAATTTCCTGCACCGTTTTATTAGGATTACTAATTGATTCAAGAAAGCAAATATAATATGAATTAGCAGCATCGGTTATATTTTTGTCATAAGCTGCTGATTTGATTATTTGATATTCCGAAGGAACCTCAACAAGCGCTCCGCTTTCCAATGAATCATTGAGTATTTTTAAACGCGCTTTATTCTTTTCGGCGTTTTGGTTGTATAAAATATTCGCGTCCGAATAGGGGAAGATGTCCGAAAGACCGCTTGTTAAATTCGGCATGGCGGGCAGCACATAATTGCCTTCGGAGTCCTGAGTCATCTTTATTGTGAGCGTGTCGTCGCTGTTCAGGATGTAATTGTCCGAGGATCCCAGCCAGCAGTCGAGGTAGTTCTGCTCGGAGCCGAACAGCATGTTCACTAAGAAGTTGATGGTTTCTTTGGGTTGAGGTGTGTCTTTGGTCATGGCAAATCCACTTATTTCTGTGAGCAAAACATGTGGATACTCGGAATTTAGGGTAAGTACTACGGTACAGTTGTCATTATCAGAGTACTGAGCATATTTCGAAGCTAAAACACTGTAAAGGAATGATTGTTCAATTTCGTCCTTATTGGCTATGCTCAGCGCACTGATATTAAAGAGTTCGCGTAAATATTCTAGCGCTTCAATGGCACTGTCTTTCGTCAGCCAGTCCACATAGCAGTCCGCTGTCGGATCATAACAAAATTGAACGTTTTCATCGTTTGCGGGGTAAAGTCCGAAAGCGTTTAGGACATCCGTTACTTCCGACAGCAGATAGGCGCCGGTGAACTTTCCTCTGCCCGATCCTTTTCCCGCTTTTTTTGCATAAGAGACGGCGAAATCATGAAATGAAGCGAGGTCGGTTACCGAAATATCGGTTTCGGCTAACGCTTCATCATGGATGATACGGGCTTTTTGCACCCTTAAAACAGATGTCGGAATCGCATAAATATGCCCGTTAACTTTAAAAAGGGACTTAAACTCTTCGGGCAGAGCATTCCATACCGCATTATCGGCAAGATAGCTGTCTAAAGGCATATAAAGATCCTTTAAGACACCGTACTGTAAAATAAAAGAAGAATCAATTGAAACCAATCCGGTAAAGTTGCTGTTTTGACCGGATACCGAACCGGAAGCGGAAGAGCTATTGTTCTTGGCCTCATTATAACTCGAAAAGATTTTCAATATAACGCCGTACCGTTCGGATATCTCGTCCAGCCATTTCTGCTTGGCCTGATCGGCATTTGCTGCTCCGGTTGTTTTGAAAAAATCCGGTGCGATGATATTGACGGATTTGGGGTAATCTCCTGTCTTCGCGACAAGCTCACTCGGCAGAGAGTTTTTTTGCGTTGTTGTGCAGCCGGATAAAAGTATCAAGCCGCAGATGAACAAGGATACAGCGAGTTTGATCGGCTTTTTCATGGTTGTTCCCCTTTTCATTTTCACAAGTTTCGGTTTTACTTCGGGTATGTCACTTTAAGTTTTACACTTTAAACTTTACACTTGCGTGTGATAAGTTCACCCGTAATAATACGCGGTCTTCTTGCCGATGGCGGCGTTCATCTCGTCAAGCATTTGGTTGCCGCCCATGGCGAGCATTTGTTTTTTGTATTCGTCGATAATCTGCTGCACCGTTTGATCGGAATGGATTGCATCAAAATAGCATCTTGAATACAGGGTATAAAGATTATTGGTATTGCCGTCGGTTGCCGTATAACCGTTATAAGTCGCCGATTGGATAATTTGATATTCGGGCGGCAATTGGATCACGGATCCGTCTTGGAGGGAATCATTTATCAGCTTTGCCTGAGCTTTGTGAGCTTCGATTTCCGAGATCGTGGCGGCAGTCCCGTTTTCACTGTATATCATGTCCGTGTACGAATAGGGGAATATTCCCGAAAGGCCGCCCGTTAAATTCGGCATGGCCGGAACGACAAAATTATCTGCCACGTCCTGCGTCATCGCCACCGTGATCGTGCCGTCCCCGTTTTGGACGAAAACGTCTGACGAACCCAGCCAGCACTCGAGATAGCTTTGTTCGGACCCGAACAGCAGATCGATGAAAAAATTGAGGGTCTCTTTCGGCTGCGGCGTGTCTTTGATCATGGCAAAACCCTTCATATCGGTGAAGGCGACCTGCGGGAATTCGGGATTCAGGGTCAGCATTTCGGTGCAGCCGGAATAATCGAAATACGGTGCATATTTGGAAGCCCAAAGCTCCATTTTAAAGAAATCGGTTGCATCATACCGGTAAGTAAGCGCACCGGCATTCGTGAGTTCCCGCAGATACTCCAGCGCGTCGACGGCGGCGGGTTTGGTCAGCCAGTCCGCAAAACAATCTGCCGTCGGATCATAATTGAATTGAACGAAGGCATCTTTTCCCGGGTAAAGGCCGAAAGCGGTCAGAATGTCCGCCACTTCGGAGATTGTGGCGCGACCGGTGACTTTTTTGGCGTTCTGTATATAGTTCAAGGCAAAATCACGGAATGAATCGAGATCGGTCACCGCAATCCCGGTCTTTTCGATCGCCTCATTGTGGATGATACGGACGTTTTGAATCAGGGAAACGGAAGTCGGAATCGCATAGATATGACCGTTGATTTTGTAATGGGATTTAAAGTCCTCGGGCAGGGCACTCCAAACCGGGTTATCGGCAAGATAATCGTCTAAAGGCATATATGTATCGGTATTCAGGGTATCGACAGAGCCGATTTGTATCAAACCGAGGTAGTTCGGTTTTTTCGGCTGCGGAGGCGGGGCAGGTTCCTCGCTTTCTTGTTCCGGCGTCACATAGCCAAACGCATAGGTGGGTTTTTTCGGAACCGCCACATAGCCGGTGTCATTGATATAGGCGGCATAATTCGGATAGATGTGAAGGATGAGGCCATACCGTTCGGCTGTTTCATCAAGCCATTGCTGCCTGATTCGATCGGTGTTGACCGCGCCGGTCGCTTTGAAAAATTCGGGCGCGATGATGTTAACGGATTCGGGATAATTGGCATTTGCCCGAAGTTTATCCGGCAGCGAGGTTGAGGGCGCCGATGTGCAGCCGGATAATAAAACTGCGCCGCAGATGAACAGGGATACGGCGAGTTTAAACCGTTTTTTCATGGCTAATTTGTTCCCCTTTCGTATGTCATTTTATAAGCTCATTTGTTTATTTGAAAAGAATTTCACCACCGTTGCGGATGAAAACGTGAGTTTGCCTCCCTATAACACCGTGCCGTTTGCAGCACGTCGAGAGGCAATAAAAAGGTTACCCATAATAATAAGCGGTTTGTTTGCCGATGGCGGCGTTCATCTCGTCGAGCATGGCGTTGCCGCCGAGGTCGAGCATTTTCGCTTTGTATTCATCTAAAATCTGCT
>CAZTDA010000110.1:0-6675 GCA_964612155.1 uncultured Eubacteriales bacterium
TTCCGAGCGGCAGCAATGCCGATATTATTTCACCGGGTATCATTTTGCTTAACGCTTCAGTGCCTTTTCCGATCACTTTATAGATGATATCGACGCTGTCTTTGTCCCAATCGCAGATTGAAATCGGCCTGCGCAAATAAAGTCCGTCGATTTTCAGGTTTAAAAACTGCCCCGGTGCGGTGAAGCCGTGTTCGGGACAAATCAATGTCATCCGAAAGACCCCGCGCGCGATCGGGATATTTGATTTGATCTCGCATATCCGGTCGTTCATCCGAAATCACGCTCCTTCCAGATTATCTCGCCGCCGACCGCTGTCATACGGATTTTGCCGTATACCTCGCGCTCCTCAAACGGCGTGCTTTTCCCCATGCTCGCAAACTCGGCGGGGTTGATGGTGGTTTTGCATTCGGGGTCGAACACGGTCAAATCCGCCGGCTGCCCGACCTCCAAATTTGACCCGAGTCCGAATAATTTGAAAGCGTTGTCGTGTAATAATGCCATCAGCTTTTCAAAGGTCAGTATTTTTGTTTTGACAAATTCGGTATATAACAGCGGCAGGGCGGTCTCGAGCCCGACAATACCCATCAAACTGCCCCGCAGCCCCTGTGATTTTTCGTGGGCGGCGTGCGGCGCGTGGTCGGTGGCGATTACGTCGATGGTACCGTCCAAAATTCCCTCAATCAGCGCCTCGCGGTCGGCTTGGTCGCGCAGCGGCGGATTCATCTTGAATCTGCCCTCGTCTTTTAGATCGTCCTGCGTCAAAATCAAGTAGTGCGGCGCGGTCTCGCAGGTCACCGGAAACCCCTCGGCTTTAGCTTTGCGAATTAATGCCACGCTCTCTTTACAAGAGACATGGCAGATATGATAGCGCGCGCCGATCTCCCGCACCAGTGCCAGATCACGCTCAATCGGCCTCCACTCACTCTCGGAGCTGATGCCCGCGATACCGTGCTTTTTGGCATATGCGCCGTCGTGGATCACGCCGTTTTTCACAAGGGCAGTATCCTCACAGTGGGCGCAGATCAACGCATTGATGCGCTTTGCTTCAGTCAGCACCTGCCGCATCATCTCTTCACTCTGCACGCCTTTGCCGTCGTCGGAGAAAGCGAACACCCAGGGCTGCATTCCGGCCATCTGTGACATCACGCGCCCGGCTTGTCCGAGCGTCAGCGTGGCATAAGGCAGCACATGGATTTTGGCGTCGCTGCGAATTGGGGCGAGCACCTCGGCTAAGTGCGAAACGGTGTCGGGACACGGCGAGAGATTCGGCATGGCGCAGATGGTGGTGTAGCCGCCCCGTGCGGCTGCCGTTGTGCCGGTTTTGATGGTCTCTTTATACAAAAAACCCGGCTCTCTCAGATGAACATGCACATCTGTGAGACCGGACAATATAAACGCTGAATCGACTGAAAAAACGGTTTTCCCATCGGGTGAAAGGGGGGTTGGAGAAAGGGCGGAGACACGGCCTTCGGAAACCGCAAGGTCCATCGGTTTCAAAGAACCGTTTGATTGATAAACTTTGCCGCCGGAGAGGATAAACTCCATCTTTGCCATCCTTTCACATCAAAAGCCGAAAATTACTTTTTGTACCGTCTATATTCGGGGCGGCATGGAAACCGCCCCCTACGATGACATGAAAAAAATCTCGCCCATGCGGACAAGATTCTGTGGCAAGACACCGCGCGCAGTTTGCACGCAGGGGTCGGCAGTATGACATCTTGTCGGCATCTCTGTACCGCACTTAAAGATTTTACGGTTTCGATTCTACCACACCGCCCGACTCCTTGTCAAGCGGCGGCCATGTAAAATTTTATAGGTTTTTGTCAAAACATTATTTCTCATACGGATTAACGAGGAGCGTAATCCTGGTAGGGGCGGGTTTCCATGCCCGCCCGTTAGCGGCGCCCGTTAGCGGGTTTCCATCATGTGTTGATATATTCTATGGCTTTTGCGATAATTCCATTTTCGGGGCGGCGTGGAAACCGCCCCCTACAAGGATTGATCTCCATTATAATATTTATCTTCTGCCCATTTTCCGGGGTTTTCGTCTATGTAATGCAAATGGTTTTGATAATCTTCTTCGTTGCGGATAATGTGGTCGTGAAATGAACGTTGCCACATTTCCTGCATCTCGGTTGTGCACAGTTCATTCCATTTATTCGTTGTAAAGGATTTGAATCGACCGATTACATCCTGTAGGGGCGGGTTTCCATGCCCGCCCGTCAGCGGGTTTCCATGCCCGCCCGTCAAAAAGACAATCAAATGCATGTGGTTTGGCATAATTACATAATGCTCAATATTCACATCATGATAATTTTCGTTGATATAGTCGATGGTTTTAACAATCTCTTTTCCGATTTGGGATAATTCAATATTCGGGGCATCCGGGGCGGCATGGAAACCGCCCCCTACATCCGGGGCGGCGTGGAAACCGCCCCCTACGTTGACCATTCCCAATAATTCGCGGCGGTCTTTTGTGCAAATTGTTATGAAGTAAGCATTGTTTTGAGAATAATCATAATCTTTTAATCTGTTTGGTTTTCTGACAGGCAAATCTTCCATGAAATATTCACCCCAATATATGTTTATAACTTAACCGATCATCCCTACAATGTTTATCTCCCGCTGCCCTGCTCACTTATGACCAACGACTCAATTTTCACCTTGTTCAGTGTTTTTCCGTATACATCGCCTGAGCGTTCAAAATACCAGAACCAATCAAAATAAAAACCAAATTTGTAAAACGAAATGTTTCTTAATTTCTCTACCTCATCTGTTTTGATGTTTATTCTATTCAAACATTTTACATTTTCGTCATAATAATAAATATGTTCATTATTATAACCTAAGCCATAGGTAATTGTCTCCACAATTGGAATTGGTTGTCCGCCGTTGACGCTTAATTTAAAAATATATCGTTTATCTTTTGGTATCATAGCAAGTGGATTGCAATCTACAAAATAAATCCAATCATTTAATATATGCATTGAATAAATAGAATCAGAATATTCGCTATTTAAATCATGCTTACACAAAACAATCGAATCGGATCCATCGAGACCCATCCGGCAAATCGTATTTTCGTCCTGTTCGTTAACGGCGGTATAATAAATCATATCTTTATAAATGGTGAATAGACCCACATCACCGATTTTTTGCACATTGCCCCCATCCACTTTTACTCTGCTTAATCCTCCTTCGAATCCGGGAATATAGTATTCTTGTTGATAATAGAGCCAACCATTATGAATATAAAAATCTTCACGAAACATAGCGTTATCAACGATCTTTTCTCGCCCTGTTCCGTCCGGTTTAATTTTATATATTTCAAAAGCATCTTTCCCATCCGGGAAAATCGAATAATAAATCCAGCCATTATTTATAACAATCGCTTCCGGCACATCATTACTAAGATTTGCAACTTCTCCGTCAAGGTTGAATCTGCATAAACTGTAACTGCCGTCGAAACAATTATTACCATAAATCCAGCCGTCCAAAACATTCGGTGCCTCTTCCGATACAACGCTTTGTGAAAGCGAACTCTGTTGAGACAAAGATGAACAACCCGACAGCATTCCTAAAATTATGACATATGAAATAAAAATAGCTACTTTATTCTTTGCCATTATGTATGTCTAGCCTCCTATAAACATAAAATCCCCGCTTTTCAGCGGGGATTTTGCATCTCCGCTTACAGCGGAGATTTTAGTCGCTCATATAGGGCAGCAGCGCCAGATGGCGTGCGCGCTTGATGGCCTGGGTCAGTTCACGCTGGTGAACGGCACAGGTGCCGGTCACGCGGCGGGGCAATATCTTGGAGCGCTCGGAGGTGAATCTCCGCAGCTTCGCGATATCTTTATAATCGATAAAATCCGATCTGTCCACGCAGAACTGGCAGACCTTTTTGTGCTGCTTTCGGTTCTTATAGGGTGCAGAGGATCTTTCAGATCTTTCAGACCTTTCCATACAATTTCCTCCTTCTTAAAAGTTCGTGTTAAAACGGGAGATCGTCATCGGTGCCCACTTCTTCGAAATCGCTGTCAGCGCCGTTCGAGAAGGACTGGGGCGCGCCGAAGTTTCCGGCCGCCTCAGGGGCGTTACCGGGCGCGGAGCCGCCCTCGCGCTTGCTTCCGCAGAACGAGGCGTTGTCCACGACGACTTCAACCGCCTTGCGGTTGTTCCCGTTTTTATCGGTATAGTTGCGGGTCTGCAGTGAACCGGTCACGGCGATCATACTGCCCTTGTCAAAATACGAGGTGATAAAATCGGCGGTTTGACGCCAAGCCACGCAATCGATCCAGAAGGTCTGACGCTCCTGACCCGGTTTGGCATAGCCCTTGTCAATCGCAATTGTAAAACTGGTGACCGAGATATCGCCCGTGGTTTTGCGCAGTTCGGGTTTATCGGAGAGCCGTCCCATTAAAACAACGGTATTCAGCATGATAACCTTTCCTTTCCACTGATTCCGGAAAACGCAAAAAGCGCTGTCCGGTGAATTTTAAATTAAACGTCCCTTCTGACAACAAGCCAACGCAGGACGTTCTCTGTGATCTTGCTGACACGCTCAAGCTCGGCGACAAAATCCATTTTATCAGTCGAGAATGTGTACAGCACGTAGAACCCTTCGGACTTATAATTGATTTTGTAAGCAAGACGGCGCTTGCCCCACTCATCAACCGCGGTCAGTTCGCCGTTGGCGGTGATCAAGGTTTTAAACTTGTCTACCATCGCTGCGACCGCTTCTTCGCCGATCTCAGGGTCGATCACGAGTACATACTCATAATTAGCCACTGTTATTGCACCTCCTTATGGTCAAAAATAGGCCCCGAATTCTTAGCAGCCCATAAAGGCGCACCGAATTTGATTTGTTTCAGGGGCAAGGAATGCACGGGCTTTTTACCCATAGCCCGGTAATTATATCAGAGTTTCCTTTCACTGTCAAGGAATTTATTCTTTTTTTGACCTTTTTCTTGTCGGAATTCCCGCTCTGTGGTATGATGAGATATCACGAAACCCTGTGTGAAAGGAATCGCTATATGCAAAACGAACACCGCATCAAACCACTTGCCGACGACTTCACCGTTGTCTGGCGCTCACCGTCGCCAAAGGATGTTTACCTTTACAGCCCCGGCATCTGCATTTTAAAAAGCGGTCGCATTTTGACTACAATGGACATTTCGGGCACGGGCATGGACATCATCCCCGGTATCAAATACAGCGGCACAAGGGCTGACGGATCCACATTTTCCTGGCAGGGGCGCGTATACATCTCCGACGACGGCGGCAAGACCTGGACGCACACCGCCGACTATCCGCTGCTGCATGCCCGCCCGTTTTTAGACGGCGACACAATCTATATCATCGGCCATGCTGAGGATTTATGCATCATCCGTTCCGACGACGGCGGTTTGACTTGGACAGATCCCGCGTTTTTCACCGAGGGCGAACACTGGCATCAAGCGCCGTGCAATGTGCTTTATAAAGACGGTTTTATCTACCTCGTGATGGAGCGGCATAAGCAAAATGTCAAGCGATCGTGGGTCTCGACCCTCTCTCCGTTTTTGATGCGCGGAAAACTCGGTACCGACCTGACCAAAAAGGAAAACTGGACATTCGCGTCCGAGATCGTGTTTAAGGATTATGTCGACTCAGATAAGATCGAATATTTCGGCATTCCGTTTTTGCTGACCGAAAAAGAAGAGAGCACCGAACTCACCCCAAAACGTTACACCGCACCGCTCGGGTGGCTGGAATCCAACGTTGTGCAGTTTAGCGATCCCCGCCATTTTTTATATGACCCGAGCGGGCATACCTTTCATATCTGGGCGCGCGCCAATACCGAGCGCACCAACATTGCGGCGATGTTAAAAGTGGTCGAAAACCCCGACGGCAGTATGACTTCGATGCTCGAGACAGCACCGTCGGGTAAGACGATGGTGTTCGTCCCCTGCCCCGGCGGGCAGATGAAATTTCATATTCTCTATGATGCAATCACCAATCTCTATTGGCTGCTGAGTACGCAGTCGACCGACAGCATGGTCAAGCTCGAAGATATGGAAAGCGACCGCTATGGTCTGCCTGACAATGAGCGGCAGCGGTTGGTGCTGCATTTTTCAAAAAACTGCATCGACTGGTGCTTTGCGGGGTTGGTCGCCATGGGTAAAACCCAACGGCAGGCGCGGCATTATGCCTCGATGGCCATCGACGGTGAGGACTTGTGCATTTTAAGCCGCTCGGGTGATGAAGAAGCCGCCACCGCCCACAACGGCAATCTGATCACCTTCCACCGCGTCAAAAACTTTCGCGGGTTGGTTTATTGAATTGATATAACGAACAGGCGATTACGAATCGCCCCTACTATTTGCTTGCTCGGCGGGGTGTGATCACCCCGCCCTACCGCCCTACAAGGGAAACGCTCGCATTTTTTACACTTGTTAGCACTCTATATGGTTAAGTTAACAAACATGAGGTACTCCCGCTCAAATAAAAATTTACCCGCCGCGCGGTACCACACCTCTTCACTATTCACTATTACTTCTTCCCTAAATTCACTCCCCTTTGACTGTGCACATATACTAATAAGGTATTTAAAAATCAGTCAAAGGAGAATGTACATGGTTATTTATGTGGTAAAACCGGGGGACAGCATTTACACCATCGCACGAAATTACGGGG
>CAZTDA010000111.1:0-6673 GCA_964612155.1 uncultured Eubacteriales bacterium
CCTTGGCTTCCGGTGGTGATTAAAACAACCTGTTCCGGCAAATAATTGTTCAACTCTTCAATATCAATTAAAAGACCCTCGGGGATTTTTAGATACCCCAGTTCGGTCGCGATTGAAAAAGTATTGATCATACTGCGACCGCTGACGGCCACTTTTCGCCCGAACGCCGCCGCTTTGTCGACAATCTGCTGTACGCGGTGGATGTTGGACGCAAATGTCGCAATCATAATGCGCTTTTTTTCTGCGCGTTCAAATAATTCGTCAAACGACGAGCCCACCGTGCGCTCGGAGGCGGTATAACCGGGACGCTCCGAGTTGGTCGAATCGGACATCAGCAGCATCACGCCCTGTTTGCCCAGTTCGGCAATGCGCGGTAAATCGATCATCGGTCCGATAATCGGGCTCAAGTCAATCTTAAAGTCGCCGGTGTGAATAATCACACCCGCCGGGGTATAGATGGCCAAAATCACCGCATCGGGAATTGAGTGGTTCGAGGCGATAAACTCCACGGAAATCTGCCCAAAGCTCACGATGTCGCCCGGCGTAACCACGCCGAACAGCCGCGCGCGTTCGGGGATGCCGTGTTCGCGCATCTTGCCGTTAATGAGCCCGATGGCGAGCTTGGTGCCGAAAACCGGCACGGCATAATCTTTGAGCATATAGGGCAGACAGCCGATGTGATCCTCGTGCCCGTGGGTGATGACCACGCCGCGCAGCTTATCTTTGATCTGCTCGACATAGGTCATATCGGGAATCACGACATCGACGCCGAACACCTCGTCGTCGTTGGGGAAGGCTTGACCGCAGTCGATCATAATGGCCTCGTCACCGTATTCGATGATGGTCATGTTTTTGCCGATCTCCTCAAGGCCGCCCAGCGGAATAATCCGCACAGATGTCGCTTCGGGATCGCGCTCATATTTAAATTGGCTTTTAGAGAATTTTTTAATTCTGTTTTGCCCCACCGACTGCCGGACTTCCCGATCGGCCGTGGGATGCGTAAACTTGGGATGAATTTCTTCTTCATCTTCGGGAACCGCTTTTGAAGCCGCAACAGGTACCGGCGCAACGGACGTTGTCGCGGTCGCGGAAGGTATCTTACGCGGCGCTTCCTTTACGGGTTCTTCGATGGCGCGGTTTTTGGGCGGTCTGCCCCTGTGCCTCAAAGGGGTGTTTTGCGCAGACAAACCGGTATTTTCACGCTCAAACTGCGCACCTGCGAGGGTGTCGTGAATAACGGGCGCGCCTGCGGGCATACCCGTTTTGTTCTTTTTTTCTTGATTCATTCGTTATGATCCTTTCGCGTTGGATTCAACGGCAAAAAATTATTTTTATTATATAATGCGGGTCATGCTTCGCCGCACAATACCAAAATCAGCGCAAATACACAAATTCAAACCACCGCCGTGGAAGGAGTCGGACAAATTTTAATTCTGTCTCGCGCGTTTTTATCTTACATCACCCAAAAGGGAATGTCAAGCAATTTTTCTTGACATTTTTCGCTGCCCTGTTATAATGCGAACTGAATACTTTGTTTACAGCGCGGTTATAAAATCTGTCAGGTTTTTTAAAATCGCCGTGTAAAAACCTTGACTTTGCAGACGGTACATATTATTTTAAGAAAATCTCAAAAAAGAAGGGCAACCATGCGTCTTCGATTCACCTCACTGCGTCAAAACGGGCTTTTAAAAACCCTTGCGCCTTTTTTCTTTGCCGGTGCACTGCTTTCGCCCGCGTTATTGGCGTTCGACCCGTCACTTGCGGGGTCGCTTGCCATGCAGATGGGCGGTACCAGTGAAATCGTCGGCTTTCAGAGTCTGGCGGTATCGGTATCATCGCTGGCGGCGCTGGTCACGCCCCTTTTAATCGCCCGCTTCAATTCGGCAAAAAAGATCGTGCTGCTCGGATGCTTCGGCATTTTATTGACCCTGCTGGCCTCGGCGGCTGTCACGGCGTTTTCGTTTAACATCGTCGGCGCGTGGCTGCTCAACGTTCTGATCTTTGTTTACGGTTTATTCTATTCCGGATTTGTCAGCACGGGAACCGCTGCGCTGACAAAAGCCAACATCCCGTCTTCGGCGTTTACGGTGTTCAGCCCCGTGCAGGTGGCGACGGCGTTCGGACTTTCGGCGGCGATGACCTGGGCGATGAAACTGATGATTAACGACGGCGGTATGAGCGGACAACTCACCCATCTGATCATCTACGGTGTCTCGGCCGCCATGATCGCGGGCATTTTGGTCATCTACGGTTTTTCGCATCTCAAGGACAGCGCTCCGCAGCTTTCGAATACGCCCGCCGCAAAGCGGTATGTCGGCGAATTCAAATCCGCGTTCAAAACGAAGAAGGCCTTTTTATTCTCGGTCTGTACCCTGCTTTTCGTGGTGCTGTGGACTTCGAGGGGACTGTATGTCAGCATCGGCTACGAGACTGATTTTGCCGCAATGACCGCCATGTACCAGAGCGCCGTCACGGTCTCGATGATTGTCAAAGCCGTGGGATTTTTCGCGTTGGGGTTCGCCGCAAAACGCTGGGGCAATCGTGCCGTTTTAACTTTTTTGGCGGGGCTGTATGTGTTATTGCCGCTGTTTGCTTTAGTATTGCCCTTCAAATCCTATTTTCTCGTCATTGTGCTTGCGAATACCACCACAATGTCCTGTGTCTTTTTGGTAAATCAACTTTTTTCCGATTCCAAAGAGCAAAATTATCCCGTACGTTATGTGTTTATAACACTTTTGCCGCTGCCGGTGTCGCTGGTGATGCCCACCGTCGGGAAAATCGCCGAGAGCACGCCCGCAATCGTCGAATACGCCGCCCTCGCGCTCTCCGCGTTGTTATTTATTTTAATGCTCATCGACCTCGCCAGAGACAACAAGGAACATCTCGGCGTCCCGTATCGCAAACGCCCCATTCAATAATGAAAACAACTCTTAACTGCTGAGTGTAAAGTTTAAAGTGTAAAACTTAAAGTGACATTTCCGCAAACTTAGAATGGCCTTGAACACTCCAAATCTCCTTATGTGCGAACCACTGTGGTCGCTCGTGTCAAAATCGCTGTACAAATAACATATTACTCTTTTATTTATATTTTCTTTTCGGAAAAGCGCATCGTAATTTCACTTTAAACTTTACACTTTACGCTGAATCATTATTGCACCGCAACTCAGAAAGGACGATACCCATGACCGAACGTGAACGTATTTTGACCCTGCTTTCCGGCAAACAACCCGACCGGGTGCCCTGGTTCGGGGATCTTTCTTACTGGACGCCCTATTTGAGGGCGACCGGCAACATGTCCGCTCGTTACGGCAGCGAGGATTATACCTTGCACCGCGACCTCGGCGTCGGTTTTTATCTGCAGGGCTATTTCCCTTTTAAGGAAGTCCGCAAAAATTGCACCGAAGAAGAAACCCGCCGGGGCGACACCGTGACCAAGAAAATCACCACCCCCGTCGGCGTGCTGACCTCAAAATCCGTCTATTTGCCCGACTCCTATACCTGGGCGGTCTCCGAACACTTTGTCAAAGATGTCGAGGATTTAAAAATCGTCCGTTCTCTTTATGAAAATACCGAATATGTGCCCGACTACGCCGAAGCACAAAGCCGTTTCGCCAAAATCGGCGACAACGGCGTGGTGCTGTGCTATCTCCCCAAAAGTCCGTTTATGGAGATGACGGCGATTCTCTCGTCCATCGAACACCTCTCTTACATCATCTCCGACGAACCGGACGAATTCGCCGACACCTTGGCTGTGATGGAGAATGCGCACGACAAAGCCGCCCAAATCGCATTGGACAGCCCCGCCGAATGCCTGATGATCCCCGAAAACCTCTCGTCTGAGGTGGTCGGCAAGTCCTTTTTCCACGAGTATATGGAGCCGTATGAGCGCAAGTGGAATGCGAAAATTAAAGCAGCCGGCAAATATTCGTTTGTCCATATGGACGGCACCTTGAAAGGTCTGCTCTCCGAGGTCTCAAGTACCGGCTTTAAGGTGATGGAGGCACTGACGCCCAAACCCTGCGGCGACTTGGATTTTGAACAGATCATCCCCATGGTGCCCAAAGACACCATCATCTGGGGCGGTCTGCCCGGGATGCTGTTTAACGATTTCACCACCGATGAGGACTTTGACCGCTATGTGCAAAATCTTTTGACGATCATAAAAACCGAGCCGCGTTTCGTGCTCGGTGTCGCCGATCAAGTCCCTCCCGGCGTCCGCATGGAGCGCGTCGCTCGCGTGCGCAAACTGGTAGATCAATACGGAAACTATTAAAGCAGATAATTGTAAATCAACGGGGACATGCAATGGATATAACAATAAAACTTGCAAAAATAGATGATTTGCCGATCATACTTGAGTTGCAATATTCGGCTTTTCAAAAAGAAGCAGCGGATTATCAAGATTATGATATAGAGCCGCTTCAACAGACCATTCATGAAATTGAAGAAGAATTCGAAAAAGTCACTTTTTAAAAGCAATGAATGAATCCGGAATGATTGTCGGTTCCACTCGCGGCTATGTAAGTGAGGGTACTTCATACATCGGTAAAACATTTGTCCATCCTGATTTTCAGGGCAAGGGTAACGGTTCTAAACTAATTGCAACATTGGAATCTTTAAATGCCGCACCGCGTTTTGAAATCAATTCCAGCATTCGGTGTCCGCAGAATATCAGACTATATGAACATTTGGGTTTTACCAAATTCAAAGAAGTAAAAACAGAAAATAACGGTTTTGTTTATTTGCACAAGCAGAAGTAAGCTGCGTTCCCCGCAGTTGTTTTCCGCCATCGACGACCTGCGCCGTCAGAGCTCAGGCAATTTCACACACACCGAGAATTTGCATCCGACCTTGGTGTTCATCGGCGAAAGCGACCGCGTGAGCGAGACCAAAGAAGCGCTTTTGGCGGTCAGTGCCTCGCCATTTGACCTAACCGTCGTCGAGAGTATAAAGGAGATTGCAAAAAATGCCGGAACGCGTTTGACCCACGGTTGGCGGAGGATTTTTGCGAACTGATTCGAACCGGATGTTTTAATAGAAAACAAGTTCTCACATAAACCGGCTCGGATTTCGGGCCGGTTTTTTATAAAAGCAAAAATTATCAAGCAACATTATGGAATATGTTGTATTATGACTACGGCAGGTGATGAGATATGGATGGCCGTGAAATTATTCAAAAGGCGATCGACTTTTGCGAAGAGAATCTGACCGGTGAGATCACCGTGGACGAGCTTGCCGCGCATTCCGGTTATTCGGTTTATCACTTCTGCCGGATGTTTCAACAGACGGTCGGGTGCGGACCGATGGAATATTTGCGCAGGCGGCGTCTGTCCGAGGCCGCCGTCGCCATCGTTTCCGGCAGCAATTACATCAAAGATGTCGGGTTTAACTGGGGCTTCAATTCGCACGAAAATTTCGTGCGGGCGTTTCGAGCGCAGTTCGGCGTGACACCGTCGCAATTTCGGCAGACGCAGAGCAGCTTGAATCTTTATCACCCCGTCAGGTTGGGAGAGCGGAGGTTCAATATTCAGGGGCCAGCGGTGCGCTTTGCCGTCAAACCCGCTTTAAAACTCGCGGGATTTGCCTGCCGCACGACGTTTCGGAAAGGCGCAAACGGAAAGGACGCACCGTGTCACTGGAACCGATATCACGCCGAGCGGCTGTATGAGCAGATCGGCAAACCGACCGACCCGGCGACGCGGTGGGATATCGGAATGCTGTTCGACTATGATGAAAAAACAAGCGATATCTCTTATCTGATCGGCATTGAAGTGGACGACTTTGACGGCGTAAATCCCGAATGCACCAAGCTGACAATCCCCTCGGCGCAGTATGCGGTGTTCAATACGCCGCCCGCAACCACCGAGACCTTTGTCGACACAATCCACCGGACATGGGGTTATATCTACGGCGTGTGGTTTCCGCAGACGGGGTTTTCGCACCTGAAAGCGAATGAGTTTGAGACCTATTGCGAAATGTCTCATACCTACTCCGAGGAGATTTGGATTCCGATTGGGAAGTAAAAGGCAAAGGGGAGAATAATGACTGACATGAAAATATGCGATTGGCTGATTAAAAACGGGGATGTGACCACACGCTACTGTGTTTACAATGAATTGCTTTTTCTTGAAAATGAAGCCGAGAAACTCAAGGACGAACTGCTTGAAAACGAAAAGGTGAAATACTGGCTGAATGCGTTAAAACCGGAGACACCGCCGCAGCATTGGTCGATGCATCACGGTTCGTTTGACTTCAATCTTGAAAACGCCCTGTTAAAGTGCACCCAGTTGGGCCTGCATGCGGGTTTTGAACAAGTGAGAAACGCAGTCGGTTATTATTTGGATTATATCAAAAATAACCTGCCGTATCAAAGTACGCGCCCATCCGCATTCTTAATCAGTTTATCGACCAATCTGCTAATCAATGCAGGATTCAAAGATGATATCATTCTTGATCTTTTATTGTCAAGATTGGACGACATGTACCGCTTTGTCAGCCAAAAAGATTATGATATTTATATCAGCGACGAAGAGAGAAAAAAACTAAAAGGTGTTCCCAAGAACTGGGTCAATTCAAGATTCATCAAACCCAAAATCACTTCTGTTTATGGATTTTGCTATCCGCTTATTTACGACATCGTCGGCATGCATCAGCTGTATGAATTGAAAAACTC
>CAZTDA010000112.1:0-6663 GCA_964612155.1 uncultured Eubacteriales bacterium
AGTTCCCGTTAGAGGGCCGAAGCCCAACCTGCTGTCTGCGGATAAACAGCGAAGAGATTTTACCACCTTTTTTCTGTCTTGTCAAGGGTTTTTGCGATTTTTACGAATTTTCCAGCCAATCCGGCATGCGTTCGGCGCAGAGGCTCGGATAAGCCACAGTGCCGTCCTTATAAACCACTGTCACGGTGTATCCTTTTATTTCCGAAACCAAAGGATTATAGAACGCATCCATGCGTGTGATCAATGTCGGCATAAACGCAGCAATCTCAGCAGGATCGGTGAGGGTTTTGGAATACTTGTCATAGAGTCGCTCAATCCGAATGCTCTCGGCCAATGAAGGGTCGGTCTTCATCATATACTTTTCGAAAGCGGGCCATAACCAGGTATTCCGGATTTCCGTGAAGTAATCGTACACCGGCACGCTGACCGGTTTATCGATGCTTCTGTCCTGTAAACGGATCACGCCCAGCAGATGCGCGTTTTCTAAATTCTTTTTATCGGTTGAAAACGCATCCGAACGCAGCGCATTGATAATGTCGCTGATGGATCCGCTGCCTTCTGAACCCGTGGCCTCTGTATTATCAACCGTAAAGCTCAAAGAGATATCTGTAAATTCAAGCGACATCGTATTAATATCACCCGGTTCGTAGGTAAAGACACCGTTTGTCTGCATGATGTTGCTCGTACTGCTGAAGATAGCGTTGAATAACTCTGTATTTGCTTGATCGACATAAACGCTGTAGCTTCGAATAAATCCGTTGTAATCGACTGTGTAATTTAATACATTATTACCAGTTGAATCTAATAGGTCTCTGTAGGGTCTCGTATTATTAAATTCGTTCGTAGTATCATTATAAAGACCGCTTTGATTTCCGGCAGCGTATTCCGAGACGAAGTACAACATATCGATCACCTCGGGATCGGTGATCGGCTGTTGATTTCGAGAGGGATTCAAATCCACTCCGTTTAAATTGAACTGATACACCTTGGCCTCGGTAATCTTTTCCCGCGCGGGGAGCCGGGTATCATAAGAGAACAGGTCAAAAACCGGAACGCTGATGCACAGCCCGAACACCGCCATAACCGCGACAAACTTCCACCAGTGGTGCAGAATGTTTCGGAAATCGAACTTCTCCAACACATTCACAAAACAGAACACGCACAGTGCGATGGCGACCGCACCGAAAATCGACCATCTGTATCCGCCCACCGCCGCATTGAAAATCAACCATCCGATCGCTGCCGAGATCAGGATCAATGGATACTTCACAATCGGGAGCACTTTGGGATAGACAAGCGCGTTTCCCGCTTTTTCCGAAGGGCGTTTTTGATACAGCCAAACGGATAAGATCAGCAATCCGACCGCAATCACAACCCAAACGATATCCATAACGGTCATCGAATGCCCACTGACGTCGGTGGCGGCGGTAGCAAAAAACGGCCCGAACGGGCAGAGAGCAATAATACTATCGGAAAGTTGAATAGAACCGTAGAAGGTCTTGTATTCCGTTTGACATATAAAAGTAGCAAGAATCATTGTACCGCTTATCATCACAGGTGTGAACAGCGAGCAGAGCACCGCAATGATCGTCCTGCCGCTCAGTACGCACCAGAGCGTGGTGACCGCATAGGCGACCAAAAACAATCCCACTGCCCGCAGATAGCCGGAAAAGACCATCCCGATTTCAAACATTCTTGACATATTTGGGGTAAACACCGTCAAAACCGATGTCAAGATGTAAGCGCCTGTCAGAGGAATCAACACCGCCATTGCTCCGGCGGTTGCATTTGCCGCGAACAGCTTTTCACGGCGTACGGGCATCGAAAGCCACAGGTCATTTTGCATTTTGGAATTCAAGTAAGCCTGCACGACGCAAGCCGCGATAACCCCGACAATCAACACCCCGATCAGTACCAAATAATTCTCATCGGCCAACAATTTATTGGCATCATATCTGCTCAAATAACCTGCGCTGTTGGTCATCAAGCCCAAATTCATGCTCTGCAGTACCGGCAGCGCGAAGAACAATCCCGCCGACCACAGAGTCGTGAGCCATGCCAATTGTTTAAAGCGGAACATGACGAGTTTTCCGAACTTAAATTCAGAAGAGGATGTTCTTGACGTCATAACCGCACACCTCCGTTTCCGAAATAAAGATCTCTTCGAGCGACAGCGGCAGCAGTTCCGCAAACAGCGGCGCCAAGCCGTTCACCCGTTCGAGTACCGTTTCCCGATTGCCCTTGACAGTCATGGTGACCAACGCGCCCCGCGCCTCAAACTTCATCACTTTGAACCCCTCCGCATCCGGGAGATCCACTTGCGTTTTCGGGGTTGAAAACGCGCACTGCACCTTGTGAATCCCCAGTTTCATCGCGTCGAGTTCCTGTTCGAACAGGATGCCGCCCTTATGCAGCAGCCCGATGCGGTCGCAGATGTCTTCGAGCTCGCGCAGGTTGTGCGAGGCGATGACCGGAGTCAGCTTGCGGTCGACCATACCCGCCGCAAAAATGCCCTTGATCGCCTGCCTTGCGACCGGGTCAAGCCCGTCGAAAGTCTCATCGCAAAACAGATAATCGCAGTTGCTTGCCACCGCCGCAATGATCATCACTTGCTTTTTCATGCCCTTCGAAAACTCCGAAATCCGTTTTTTCGGCGGTAATTCAAACACCGAGATCATCCGATCGTACTGCGCGCAGTCGAATTTCGGATAAAACATCGTATAAAAATTTTTGACGGTCTCGGGCGTCGCGTTTTTGAAAAAATACGGTTCGTCGGGGATGAAGAAGCACCGGCTCTTGATACCCGGATTCTCCCATACGTCCTCACCGTCGATGGAAAGCTTCCCGCCGTCGGGTTTCAACACGCCGGCAAGCATCCGCAAAAACGTCGATTTGCCCGCACCGTTCGAGCCGATCAGGCCGAATACGGCGCCCTCGTGCATCTCGGTACTGACCGCGTTGACCGCGGTAAAATCGTCGAACTTTTTGGTCAGTTTTTCGGTTGTAATCATATCAGATCACCCTTCCCGTTAAAAATCTCTCTGATCTCGCCGCAGACCTCCTCGCAGGACATCCCGAGGTGCTTTGCCGCCTCGACCGCCTCCCGCAGTCCCGCATGCAGTTTATCGGCCTGCATTTTCCGCAGCGGGTCGCTGTTTTCGGCAATGATGCTGCCGCGTCCGCGCACCGACAAGATGACCCCGAGCCGCTCCAATTCCGCATAGGCCTTTTGCACGGTGTTCGGGTTGATCGAAAGTTCGGTGGCTAAAGCGCGTACCGACGGCAGCGGACTGCCCGGCGGCAAAAAGCCCTTTGCGGCCAGATCGATGACCTTTGCGATGATCTGCTCGTTGATCGGGCGCTTGTCGGAAAAATCGATTGCGATCATAGTTGATTCCCCCTTTCTGACAGCGGTACACTGTATTACTCGTACCATTACAGTTAATATATCATAATCATTTCACCTTGTCAACAGGTTTTGGGAATTTTTCGGAAATTGTTTAAAATAATTGAAAAAACATGCGGTTAAATTCTGATTTATTCGTGAAAATGATTGCTTTCGGGGGTGAAACGTTTTATAATTGACCCATCAACCCGGCAGGAGATTTTGAGAACCATTCTCAAAATCCTCAAGTGAAAGGACGGTTTAAACATGATAAAACTAGGCGTCAATTCCGTGCTGTTCAAGCACTATAACTTCGCCGAAGCCGCGCGTGCGGTCAAAGCGGCGGGTTATGACGGAATTGAAATCTCCGCAATCGGCGGCATGTGCGAACATCTGTCGCCCGACAACTGGAAATCGCAGAAGTCCTACATAAAGAGCGTTTTGGACGAGACCGGACTCGAGTTGTTATCTTCCGAAGTCGCCTCGCAGGACCCCGAACGCCTCAAAAAGGCCTTCGAAGCCGCCGCGGAAATCGGCATTCCGGTCATCAATATCGGACCGGGCGGAAAAACCGGCAGCCGCAAGGAATTTGCCGCCGCCATCGAGCGTTTAACCGCGCTTGCGGAGCTCGCCGAGAGCTATAAAATCACGCTGTGCTGCAAGGCGCACGTCGGCTGCTCGATCTTCAATACCCCGACCACCCTGCGCGCCATGGCTGCCATCGACAATCCGTATTTCGGAATCGACATGGACCCCAGCCACATCCACCGCGCCGGTGAAAAGCCCGAAAAGGCGCTGGCAAAAGTACTGCCGCGCATGAAGCATATCCACATCCGCGACTGTGTCGGGCCGGGCCCGAGCCCGGGAGTTCCCGCACTGCAGGCCTGCGGCAGAGGCGAAATCAATCTTCTCGGCTATTTCAAAGCCATGGTCAAGGCCGGTTACGACGGTCCGGTCTGTCTCGAGGTCATCGGCCCCGAACAGGACATGGTCGAAGCCACCCGCATCGCCGCCGAGAGCTACGGCTACATGAACGCCTGCCTGAAGATGTTGGAAGCTAGATAATCGCAAGCGATTATCCTGAAGAATTTCTCTGACGCGAAATTCTTCTCAACTTCATCTTACCGTAGGGGCGGATATCATTCGCCCGTCAAATTTGCCCAACAATGCGGGCGGACACTATCCGCCCCTACACTCAAATAAAGGAGTCAAATATATGACCAAAAAACCCAATCTGTTGTTTTTCGGCATCGACAGTTTGCGTCGTGACCGCATGAGTTTATACGGCTACGACCGCCTGACCACGCCGCATATCGACAAGTACCTTGAAAAAGGCACCGTCTTTAACAGTTGTTTCTCGGCACACATCCCGACCACGCCGGGCTACGCCAACATGCTGACCGGTATGGACTGCTTCGGCACCGACGTCGTCGCACTGCGCCATGAGGGTGAACTGGCTCCGGATATCAAAACATTACCCGAGATCTTACGCGAAAACGGTTATGATACCACCTGCGTCGGATTTAAAAACGTCTCGGGCAGGGGCTTCGACAGATACCTCGAATTTGAGGGTTGGAACTCTCAGGCGGACGGCAGAGCGCACAAGGCCGAAAACCTCAATGCCGTTGCGATTCCGGAGCTCGAGCGCATGGCCAAAGGTGACAAACCGTTTTGCCTGTTCCTGCGCCACATGGACCCGCACTCTCCGTACCGCGCCCCCGAACCCTTCCACAAGATGTTTTATCAGGGCAACGAGTTCGACCCGAACAACCACTCGCTCGACCCGGTCTTTAACTTCAAACCCTTCTGCGATTATTTCGCCTCCTGGTTCCCGCAGGGCTGCACCGACGCGGAATATATCTGCGCCCAGTACGACGCAGAGATCGCCTATATGGACACCTGCATTCAATTGCTGCTGCAAAAGCTCAAAGACCTCGGACTTGAAAACGACACCTTGGTCGTCTTCTCCTCCGATCACGGCGAGACGCTGTACGATCACGACTGTTATTTCGATCATCACAGCATGTATGACAACTGCCTCGTCGTACCGTTCGCCGTCCGTTTCCCGGGCAGAGTTCCGGCAGGCAAGCGTGTCGACGATATCTGCACATTGGCCGATGTGACCCCGACCGTACTCGACATTCTCGGCATCGAGACCGGCATTAAGTTCGACGGCCGCAGCATGTTCAGCACCGCGTTCGGCGGAACGGTCGCGCACCGCGACGAGTTCTACATCACCGAATGCACCTGGATGCGCAAGCACGGCTGGCGTACCCCGAAGTGGAAACTGATGGTTGCTTTGGAGCCGGATTTCCACTATAAACCCGAAATCGAGCTCTATGACCTCGAACAGGATCCGAAAGAATATGTCAATGTCGCCGAGATCCGTCCCGACGTCGTCGCCGAACTGCGCGCCAAGATGGAAGCGCATATCGCCAAACGCGAATCGGAAACCGGCAGAACCAACCCGATGTATACCAACCTCAACTGGCACGGCCTGAAACTCGGACGCGGCTTTAACAGCTCAGACGAGGCCTATAACGGCATGCACATCGGTGATCCCGGCGCAGCACAAAAATTGCAGCAAAGATAAATTCGAAAATCCGAACAGGACTGTTTTGATTTTCAAACAGGGGGTTTTGTCCTTTCAGCGGGAGAAATATTTCGCCGAAACGGACAAAATATCCCGGTATAAGGAAGATTTAGAATTATGGGCAAAAAACTTCGTGCGGCCGTCATCGGACTGGGTCCGATCGGTAGCAATAACCACTGTCAGGCCTACACTACCTGCCCCGACGCCGAGCTTGTCGGCGCTTGCGACATCAACAAAGAACGCGCCGACGCCGTCGCAAAACGGTACGGCATCCCGGTTTGGTACGACGCCCAAAAGATGCTTGACGAGCTCAAACCCGAGCTCGTCAGTGTCGCTACGGGCGGCTTTGAATACGGCTCCGACCACTTTGAACCGACTTTGCAAGCCCTACGCGCCGGATGCGATGTGCTGACCGAAAAGCCCATCTGCAACGACCTGAAAAAGGCGCAGGAGATGGTGGACACGGCGAAAGCGTTGAACCGCCGGTTCGCAGTCGACCTCAACCACCGGTTCACCCCGGCGGCCAGAGCGGCTAAGAAGTGGCAGACAGACGGGCGCATCGGCGACTTGTTGTTTTTAAACATGGCGCTCTGGATCGGACGTTTCCAGCCGCATTTCGACACCGAGTATTATCACATGAAGGCCTTGAATCCGCATAGCTGCGACATTCTGCGCTATTTCGGCG
>CAZTDA010000113.1:0-6638 GCA_964612155.1 uncultured Eubacteriales bacterium
CGTGTAATAGAGCTTGATGACCAATGTACCGTCGGCTTTGATGATGAAAGCGGTGTCGATCGTGTTGTTGGAGGTGGTAGCGGAACTGTTATAGGTGAAACCGGCATAGGTCTTGGCGGAGAACGCCGCGGCGGTATCGGTTGTGCCGGATTTATTCTCGCTCTCGTCGGGTGTGGAATTATAAGTTCCGGTAAGGGTCTGCTTATAGTGTTCGACTTTATAGGCGGTGTTGCTGCTCGGTGCCAAGGTGCCGACAAGCAACACATCCTTGGCAGGCATTGTGAATGCGCCGCCGTTGACTGTCGCATCGGCAGTGCTCCATCCGCCGAAGGTATAACCCGGAGCCGAGGCATTGCCCGCGACCGTCACATTGACCCCGTAGGAATAGCCGAGCGTCAGCGGGAGTGCCGTAGCGCCGGACGGAACCGGATCGTTGGTATAGGAGTAGCTGACATTGTAGTTGTTGCGCAGATAATAGAGCTTGATGACCAATGTGCCGTCATTCTTGATGATAAAGTTGCTGCCGACGGTGTTGTTGGAGGTCGTCATAGACGGCGCATAGGTGAATCCGGTGTAGAATTTCGGGGTATAAGCGGCTACGGTGCCGGCATTGCCGGATGCGCCGATGGTATCGACCTTTGTATATCCGCCGCCGGTGAGATCCTGCGTGTAATGTTCAACCGCGTAGACCGCGGTGTTTGCTGTGAACGAGCCCGTGAAAACCACATTTTCATTCGGCATTGAGAAGTTCTGGCCCGCCGAAACACCGGGTACCTGTGTGCTGACCCAGCCGCTGAACGTGTAGTTGGCGGCGGCGGCGTTTGCCGCAACAGTCACAGGGGCCTCATAGGCGTAGTTTTGGGTTGTCGGCAGAGCGGTTGCGTTGCTCGGGATCGTGCCGACGTATTCGTAACTGACCGTTTTGACATTGCGTTTATAGTAGAGCTTGATCACCAGTGAACCGTCTTCTTTGATGATATAATTCACGCCGACGGTGTTGCTGGAGGTCGTGAGGGTGCTGTCATAAGCGAAACCGGTATAGGATTTGGGTGTGAATGCCGCAGCCGTGCCGGTTGTTCCGGTCAGGTTGTCGGTCTCATCCGGCGCTGTGCCATATGTACCGGCGGTAGTCTGCTTGTAATGTTCGACTTTGTATGCCGTGTTGGTGTTCGGCGTCCAGCTGCCTTTGAACGCGACGTTTTTATCGGGCATTGTGAACTTGCCGCTCGTGACGGTCACATCCGTTGTACCCCATCCGCTGAAGGTGTAGCCGGTGAACGTGGGGGCTGCGGCGACCGAGATGTCAGCGGTTTCGAAACGATAATCGGCATTGGCCGGAACGGTCGGAGCGCCTGTCGGTACGGTTCCCGTGTACTGGTAGCTGACCGTATGCTTATTGCGCACATAGTAGAGCTTGATGACCAGCGTGCCGTCGCCCTTAATGATGTAACTTCCGCTGACGGTGTTGTTGGACGTTGTCAGGGTATTGTCATAGGCAAATCCGGTATAGATTTTTTGTGTGAATGCCGCGGCTGTTCCGGTTGTACCGGTCAGGTTGTCGGTTTCATCCGGCGTTGTGCCGTATGTACCGGTGGTGGTCTGCTTATAATGCTCGACTATGTATGCCGTGTTGGTGTTCGGCGTCCAGCTGCCTTTGAATGCGACATTTTTATCGGGCATTGTGAACTTGCCGCTCGTGACGGTCGCATCCGTTGTGCCCCATCCGCTGAAGGTATAGCCGGCGAATGTGGGGGCCGCAGCGACCGAGATGTCTGTGACGCCGAAGCGATAATCCGCATTTGCCGGAACCGCAGGAGCGCCGGTCGGAATGGTTCCGGTGTACTGGTAACTGACGGTATGCGTGTTGCGCACATAATAGAGCTTGATAACGAGGGTGCCGTCGCCTTTGATGACGAACTTAGTTGCGACCGTATTATTAGAAACCGTCAGGGTGTCGTCATAAGTGAATCCGGCATAGGACTTTTGAGTATATCCCGCGTTTGCTCCGGTGGTGCCGGTCAGGTTGTCGGTCTCATCGGGTGTTGTGCCGAATGTACCGGCAGCGGTCTGTTTATAATGCTCAACTTTATATGCCGTATTGCCGTTTGCTGTCCAGCTGCCTGTGAAGACCACGTCATTATCGGGCATCGTGAACTTGCCGGCTGTGAGCGTCACATCGGAGGTATTCCACCCGTTAAAGGTGTACCCGGCCAGAGCCGGTACTGAGGCGACTGAGATATTTGCGGTTCCGAAAGAATAATTTGCATTACCCGGAACGGCCGGAGCGCCGCTCGGCACCGTGCCGGAATATTCGTATCTGACATTGTGGGTGTTGCGCGCATAATACAGCTTGATGACCAAGGTGCCGTCGCCCTTGATGATATATTGTCCGCTGACGGTGTTATTGGAGACCGTAAGTGCGCTGTTATAAGCAAAACCGGTATAGGATTTCGGCGTGACCGTCACGGCTGCTGCGGTTGTACCGGTCAGGTTATCGGTGTCGTCCGGTGTGGTGTTATAGGTGCCGGATGTGGTCTGTTTATAGTGTTCAACTTTATAGGCGGTGTTGGTGTTCGGTGTCCAGCTGCCCTTGAACGCGACGTTCTTGTCGGGCATGGTGAACTTTCCGGCGGTGACCGTTGCATCGGTTGTGCTCCAGCCGCTGAAGGTATAACCGGCGAGTGTGGGTGCCGAAGCGACCGAGATATCGGCTGTGCCCGCCGCATAGGTGGCGCTTGCAGGAACGCTCGGAGCACCCGTCGGAACCGTGCCCGTGTAGGAATAAGTCACATTGCGGTTATGGACGGAATAATTGTGGATGAGTGTGTGGGTGCCAGTAGTAGCCGTCTGCTGATGGCTGCTCGGAACCGTATAATTATTGTTGTCGTAGGTACTGCCGTCGTAGTAATAGGTAACGCCTCCGCTGACGATGGTTGCCGGAGGGGTATTGACCGTGAACTTCGGCGTGCCCCAGTCGGTGATCAGCTTTTGCTGAGGTTCGCTCGGGGCGATTGTCGTTGAACCGGCTTTAAAATGGACATCCAGCGTGCCGATATCGAAATCACAGGTCGGCTGCGGGAAATTGCCGGTGATGGAGGTATGGTTGATCACAACCCCGAAAGAAGCGCCGTTGTTAAGCGCATAATTGTCATAAGAACCCGCCGCGAGATTGGTGATATCTAAAGTGACAGTATAAGTGATAAAGTTGCCGTGGTTTTTAACAAGCGCGCCGGTGCCCGGTGTCCACAACAGCAAGCTGCCGCTGTTGCCGACTGTGACACCGCTCGGACCCGAGACCGTGCCGCTGCCGGTGGTCAGATAAGTGCCCATGGTATCGCTCAGTGCCGGGGACTCGACCTGATTGGTGATGGTCTGGAACACTGAGGACAGGTCAACAGCTGTGGTAGCGGTATAATAGAGTTTTTCCGTCGTGCTGCCCGGGGCATAAGAAGCAATGCCTTCCAGTGTGCTGTCGGTATGGGTGAAACCGATCGAAAAGACCGTGACGCCTTTATCTTTAATAGCAGTGGCTGCCTTAATTGCGGCATCCTGCGAGTTGGGATCACCTTCCGAACCGCTGCCCGAAATACCGCTGCTGCTGAAAGTGCTGTTTGAATAATAGCGGTTGGCAAATCCGTCTGTCAATACAACCATCAGTTTGACGGAATTGGGGTCGTTGAACGTCGCACCGCTGTTAATGGTTATGGTTCTGTTCGAGGAATTGTATGTATAGCCGAAATTGTTATAGAGAGTGGAAATCCCTCTGAGAATACCGCCCTGAAGATTGGTATAAGGATTGTTGTTGTCAGAATTGATATTATTAATCGCATTGATCAGGGTTGTCTTATTAGCCGCCGAATTCAGAGCCAGCATTGTCTGCCTGACCTGCGAATTTGTATTAAATGTGGATAAGCTGACCTTGATGGTGATGCCGAGCGATGCCGCCTTGTTGTACAGATCTTCGATCATGGCGACTGCGGCTTCCTGAACCACTTTTAGCCGTGTCTTACTGGTTCCCGAAACGGTATTGCTTGTCATCGAAAGAGATCCGTCAATGACCATCGCAACTTCGACCGGTTTGGTGCTTACCACTTCGTCAAGCAGGTTCGTCACACCCAAGGTGACCTGCCAGGTGTTTGCACCGGTTCTGACACCGTCTTTGCTCAGTTCAATGGCGTTGGAGCCGTTGTATTGAACATAGGTATGTATCGGATTTAAATTTGATCCGGAGAACATTGTGCCGGCCATTGCTCCTGCGACGAGTACGCAGGCCAGCAGTGCGATGAGCACAAATTTGGTTACTTTTTTCATGTTGTTGCCTCACTTATCACTATTTTACATCACATTTTTTGATCTGTTGAAAATCGGGAATTACCCCCTGTTTACCCTGTCATTATATACTTACGCGGTTACATCTCGGTTACATTTCAATTCCATAATATACAAGATTTACAAAAAAAGAATCTTTTCGACTTTATTTTCCTGATTTTTTCCAAAACAATTTATTTGATATTTATTTATTTGACAGGACTTTCGGACAGGTATATAATAATAAATTGTGCTTCAGCCGGAAACATGGAGCAAAAAATGTTTAAAAAGCAGAATTGAAGGAGCAATCATCGTTTGAAAAGAACCGATTTGAGAAATATCGCCATCGTGGCGCACGTTGACCACGGTAAAACCACCCTCGTAGACGAACTGCTGCGCCAGAGCGGCACCTTCCGCGAAAACCAAGTGGTCGCCGAGCGCGTGATGGACAGCAACGATCTTGAGCGCGAACGTGGCATCACCATTTTAGCTAAAAACACTTCTTTACATTATAACAACACCAAGATCAATGTCATCGACACCCCCGGGCACGCCGATTTTTCCGGCGAGGTCGAGCGTGTTTTAAAAATGGTAGACGGCGTGCTGCTGTTGGTCGACGCCGCAGAAGGCCCGATGCCCCAGACCCGATTTGTGCTGCAAAAGGCGCTTTCGATGGGTCACAAGGTCATTGTGGTCGTCAACAAGATCGACCGCCCCGATGCCCGCATTTATGAAGTCGTCGACGAGGTTTTGGATCTTTTGATCGCGCTTGACGCGAACGATGAACAGTTGGACAGCCCTGTTGTCTTCTGTTCGGGCCGCGACGGCACTTCCTCATTGACGCCGGAGGGTCCGTTTGAAAACCTCAAACCGTTATTTGATATGATTTTGACCCACATTGACCCGCCCGATGTCGATCCCGACGGAACGACCCAGATGCTGGTCTCATCGCTCGACTATAATGAGTATGTCGGCCGCATTTGCATTGGCAAGGTCGAGCGCGGTGTTTTGAACAAAGCCCAAGATATCACCATTTGCGACTTCCATAATCTCCATGCGCCGTATCGTTCCAAGGCCGTGAATTTATATACCATCGAAGGGTTGGAACGGATTGCGGCGGACAACGTCGCGGCCGGGGATATCGTCTGTGTTTCGGGAATCGAGAACATCACGATCGGCGACACCATCTGCGCGCTCGACAAAGCCGAGCCGCTGCCGTTTGTCAAAATCTCCGAACCGACCGTCGAAATGACTTTTTCGGTTAACGACAGTCCGTTTGCCGGTACCGAAGGCAAATATGTCACCTCCCGCCATCTGCGCGAGCGCCTGATGAAAGAACTTCTTAAAGATGTCTCTTTACGCGTCAGCGAGACCGAGACCACCGAGAGCTTTAAGGTCTGCGGCAGAGGTGAAATGCATCTTTCAATTTTAATTGAGACGATGCGCCGCGAGGGATATGAATTCATGGTCGGCGCACCGAAAGTGCTGTATAAAGACATCGACGGGCAAAAATGCGAACCGGTCGAACGTTTGATCTGCGACCAGCCCCAACAGTATGTCGGTGCTGTCATGGAGAAAATCGGATCGCGCAAGGGCGATTTGGTCGAGATGCTGCCTCAGGGTGACCACATCCGACTGGAATTTTTGATTCCGTCACGCGGCTTGTTCGGCTATCGCTGCGATTTTCTGACCGACACCCACGGCGAGGGCATCATGAGCAGTGTCTTCGACAGTTACGCCCCTGTCAAAGGCGACATCACCCGCCGCCAAAACGGCGCTTTGGTCGCGTTTGAAAGCGGTACCGCGGTCGCTTACGGCCTTTATAACGCGCAGGAACGCGGCGCGCTGTTCATCGGCGCAGGTATCAAGGTTTACGAGGGTATGATCGTCGGCGAGTCTCCGAAACCGGGCGATTTGTGCGTCAACGTCTGCAAGAAAAAGCAAATGTCGAATATGCGTGCTTCCGGCAGTGATGACGCGCTGCGGCTGATCCCGCCGCGCCAGATGTCGCTCGAGGCCTGCATTGAGTTCATCTCCGAGGACGAATTGATTGAAGTCACGCCCAAGTCCCTGCGCCTGCGCAAGCGCATTCTCAGCAATGAACAGAGGGCGAAGAACCGCTCGAAGATGTAAATTTAAATCCTTCTGTTCCCCTCCGGCGAAGCATCGCTTGCAGTATTAAAAATGATTTGAGGAGTGGTCTCGCCCCTTAATATCTGTAATATATTATAGATTATATACTCTGAGTATTAAATCCCCGCCATTTCCAGCGGGGATTTTTTATATTTAATTAATTAGGATCAATCTGTAAACCTTTTGCAATAACCGAT
>CAZTDA010000114.1:0-6629 GCA_964612155.1 uncultured Eubacteriales bacterium
CCGTCCGGCAGCCACTTTTTGGCCTCATGAAACAACTCAAAATCAATATTTTCGGGGTCGGGCCATTTGTATTGTTCAAAACTCTCGCGGTCTTTGATCACCCCTTCACGCATCGAGACGCTTTGGGCATGCTGCCGTTCAAGCCCGGGAAAGCCGAATCCGGGTGCATAAAAGCTGGTATAATCATACCCGCCCGCCGCGTAGGCCTTGATTAAAATGCGCATTTCCTCACGCGGGTCGCCGCCGTAGGCAAACTTCTCGCCCGAGAACAACGTGAACAATCTGGGGTCTAAAAACAGTTCAAACAGCACAGGGCGGTCGGGTTTTTCCCGGCGCATCACCTTCAACAGCTGTGAAAAATCGGGCTCTCTTGTTTTCATGTCTAATACCTTCCGAATCGGTTTTTTAGTGGTTCACCGCTTCCGGAATTATAACACATTTTCCCTGCCCGTTCAAGGTTCGTCATTCTAATAATATGTAATTCTTTTTACTGAACAAGGAGATATCTACGCTTATCAACTAATTATGTGGCATATCTACCTAAATATTCGCCTGTATTGGCATCAATAAAATAACTGTACTTTTCGTCGTTGATCATCCAAAACAGTTTCGTCGAATCAGGAATAAAATCAGGAGTGTTTAAATAAGAGTAATCATCTTCCAAACTGTCTAAACGCGCAGTGCGCAAATAAATCCAAGGTGTTTCACCAGCTCCGTTTTGGGCAGCTATTTCGCACGCTTTGGGGCTGTCAATATCCCAGTCGGTTAAATCATTGACTATGAGCGAAACATCACTGTAGCGTTCTTCTGCCGATGTAGGTTTAGGACTCACTCCGCTTTCGGTTTTATGGGAGTAATATCCGACGTTCCAAACCTTACTTTCTTTTTCAGAATAGAATCCAATCTCCCAGCTATGTGACTTTCCGTCTTTGATCGGGCGCTCCGGATAATAAGCTCTACCTTGAATGTAAACGGGAACGGTGTCATCAGGTAACGTTTCTTGAGACGATTTCATGATCTCCCATGCTTCTTTGGCTGATAGAATCTCTCCCGGAGGTGTTATTTGCGGAGGGCACCCGGTAAGTGACATTATGGCAAGCAGGGCAATCAATAATAGAATCGTACTTTTAACTCTCTTTTTCATCACTTTCACCTCCTTCCCTTTGCTTTGTGCTATTTTTATTTATATTTATTTCTGATACGATTTTATAATGTTTTCTCATTTTACCATATATTACTAAACAAGTCAATATAATAGAGTCCAATAGAAAAGTGCAAGGTAATGGCACCTGATGGCATCCAAAACCTTGCACCGAATTAAAAAAATTATATCGTTTTGCCGTTAGATGCTCAAATCCTTTTTACTGAACACCGCAATCCCCGCAGCAAACAGCACCGCTGCACCGGCCAGCAGAACCAACATCCCGATCACCGCGCCGCTCTCGCCCGCGATGATTTGATCCGCGTTAAACAGCGTAAAGAACGTGAGGTATTTGGCTTTTTCCAAATTGCCGCCCATGTTGGCCATCATTTGAATTACATACATCACCACCGGCACGCCCGCGCCGACCGCAACGCTGTATTTGGCATCGGAGAACAAACACGAGGCAAAGAAGCAGATTGCTCCGATGAACAGCTGCAGGCACAGCAGTCCCGCATTGATCGCAAGCAATTTCCCGGTATCAAGTTCCCCCGGGAACTGCGCCTGCGCTGCCGCAAGCTGCATTGCGGTGATAAACACAACCATCGCGGTAATGCAGGTCACCAGCGTCATCATCTGGGTGAACGCAACGGTTCTGCGCTTGACAGGAGCCGCGAGCAGCGTGACCATCGAGCCCTTGTCGACATATTTGGCAATCAGCGCGTTGCCCCGGATGATGGAAAACACCATCGGGAAAACCGAGAACAACATCCCGTATAAGTAAGTTGCCATAAAGCCGAGCAGTGTTGAGGTGTCGCCCTTCATGCCGACGGCGTTCATCAGATCGGGCATCACCTTTGTAAATTGATCTAACATTTCCGCCATTTTAGGGTCAAACATCCCGATGATCATCACGATGTACATCGTCAGCACGGCGGCGAAGATTGCAAACAGCTTCCAGCTGCCCTTCAGTTCGCGCTTATATAATGTCGCGTTCATTGTTTTGCACCCCCGTAATACTGCATAAAAATCTCTTCAAGCCCCTGTGTCGGCGCAGCTAAATTCGTGACCGGATAACGGTTCAGTGTCCCGATGAGTTCACGCAGGTTGTTTTGCACCGTCACCGCCACGCGGTGGTGGGTCAGCGCCTCGGCTCCAAACGGCTCTTTGGCGAACTCCTCCGCTGCCTTGGAGGTCTCGAAGGTGATAATATATTTGCGCACTTGCTTGGCCTTGAGCTGATCGACCGAATCGATTGCGGCCAATCTGCCGTTTTTGATGATGCCGACGCGGTGACAGGTGCGCTCGACTTCCTCAAACATGTGGCTCGACATCAATATCGTCTTACCCCGTTCCTTTTCCTCGGCGACAAGGTCGATAAAGCGGTTTTGCATCAGCGGATCAAGTCCGCTCGTCGGCTCGTCAAGAATCAAAATATCGGGGTCGTGCATAAAAGCCGCTACAATGCCGACTTTCTGCTTCATGCCCTTGCTCATCTTTTTGATCTTGCCGCGCGGGTCGAGCTCAAACCGTTCCAAGAGTTCTTTTGTGCGGTTTTCGGAGCTGATCTTGCGATATTTTGCGGTAAATTTCAAGAAGTCCGCTCCGGTCATATCGTCAAAAAAGCTGATCTCACCGGGGATGTAGCCGAGTTTTTCTTGAATCTTATCGCTGTCTTTCCAGCAATCGATTCCGCCGATGGTGCAAATTCCGCTCTGCGGCTTCAAAAACCCCATCAGATGGCGGATGGTCGTGGTCTTACCCGCGCCGTTCGGGCCGAGAAAGCCGAACGCCTCGCCCTGTTTGACCTCAAATGAAAGATCAAATACGCCTTTTCCCCCGCCATAATCGCGGGTCAAGTTTTTAATATTGATGACACTCACAAATATTCCTCCTTGTAAAGCGCTCTTTTTAAGATGTTCAAGTATAGTTCTTCTTCGGCGGCGATCTGCTCGCCGTTCATTTTGCTGTTATTTGCATACCGGCGGACACAGCCCTCCGTCACCCAGTGAACCAGATTCATTATCACAGTGAGATTATAGTCGGGTTTAAAGCGACCCCAGTCCACTTTCGAAAACAGCAGCGCTTTTTTGCGTTCCACTTCGGCTTGATTGACCGCCACCAGTTCCGCAATCAAATCGCTGCTTTCCTCGGTGACGAGGGAGAACAAAAAATCATAAAGCCCCGGATTTTGTTCCATCACCTGCAATCTGCTCTGCATATTGAGCGTGATGCACTCAAAAAAGTCCTCAGTCCCCTCGGTGATAACCTCCAAAATCGCTTTGCTTGCGCAATTATAGAGAAAGAGATAGAGCTCCTTTTTGGTTCCGAAATAGTGAAAAATCAACGCTTTCGAGATGCCCGCTTTCTCTGCGATTTCGGAGATTGCGGTTTTTTTGTATCCATCCCGCCCGAAACAGGAAAACCCCGCGTTGATGATGGCGCGCTGTTTTTCTTCAGGAAGCTTTTCAAAATTTTCGGTTTTCATTTAAATTTTCACCTCCCGAAAGTTCATTGACCGAATCGGTCAACGACAGTATAGCACTATTGACCGATGCGGTCAATAGGTTTTTAAATTTTTTAGTAGCCCGCTCTGTAGTTAGAGGATTTGACGTATGAGAATGCATAAAACAAAAAACGCTCCGATTGCGCGAAACGCTTTTCTTTTGGTGGGCGTTGGGGGACTTTATCGCGCTTCGCTTGGAGGGCTAAGAAACAGCCCCCCGGACTGTTTTTTGGTCACAATTCACTCCCTGCGGTCGTACATTGTTCCCACGCCCTGGTTCGAGTCCCCCCTACCAAAAATAAAAAGGCCGCACAAGGCGACCTTTTATTTTTGGTGGGCGTTGGGGGACTTTATCGCGCTTCGCTTGGAGGGCTAAGAAACAGTCCCCCGGACTGTTTCTTGTTCACAATTTACTCCCTGCGGTCGTACATTATTCCCACGCCCTGGTTCGAGTCCCCCCTACCATAAATAAAAAGGCCGCACAAGGCGACCTTTTATTTTTGGTGGGCGTTGGGGGACTCGAACCCTCGACCTCCCGCATGTGACGCGGATGCTCTACCAACTGAGCTAAACACCCAAAGCAGGACATATTCTACCACATCTCAAACAGATTTTCAACCCTTTTTATTGCAGACCGCAAAAATTCATAACCGCGCTGCCAACCACAATAATCATAAAAACTTTCAACAACCGTAAACCTGCGCTTTTTCTGTTTTACCTTAAAAAGCCCTTGCATTACCTCCCAATATCTGCTATACTCACCTTCCTTTTCAATTTTACGCAGGAGAAAATGACATAATGGACGACTTCAGAAAGGTGTTCGACACCATCCCCGAACAATTCGATCAATTCAGACCGCGCTATTGCGCCGAGCTTTTTGCCGATCTGATCGAATATGCCACACTCGGTCCCGATAAAGCCGCACTGGAAATCGGCCCCGGCACGGGTCAGGCCACCGAACCCATCCTGAAAACGGGCTGCGATTATCTGGCGATTGAACTGGGCGAGAACTTCGCGGCGTATATGAATAAAAAATTCGGTTCATACCCGAATTTTCAATTGGTCAATGCCGATTTTGAGACCTATGATTTCGGCAGCAATTGTTTTGATCTGGTCTATTCCGCTGCGACCATTCAATGGATTCCCGAGGTGGTCGCTTTTCCAAATGTATATAGAATTTTAAAAAGCGGCGGAACGCTTGCGATGTTTATGATGCGGCCGGATATACAGCCCGGCGGCGGATACACCGATGAACCCCTATATTCCAACATTCAAAAAGTATACGCCGAATTTTTCCGTCCGGAGACACAACACCAATATAAATGTAAACTGGATTATACCGCGTGTGAAAAATACGGCTTTGTCAATCTCGAGCGCCGCGAGTACTTAAAAACCAGAGAATACAACGCAGACGACTATGTCACGCTGATCGGCACGCACGCAGATCATATTCTGCTGCAAGAGCCCAATCGGTCGAAGTTTTACAACGGTATCAAAGATGCCATTTTAAATGCCGGAAACAAAATTACACTCTACGATAAAATCACGATGTATCTTACACAGAAACCGTGAGTTTAATATTCATCCGGCAGGTCATAAAATCACCATCAAGGATAATATCATTTGATATCTGACCAAGAAACCCTAACTTATTTCTCACTTCCGGATAAGTGCCCGGCAATTTCTTTCCCTTTTCGGGTTAAGTCGTTCAAGAACTCTTTCGCTTCGGCACTCGCAGGGTCTTTTAACCGCTTTCCGCTTTCAAAATAGAACTCACCCAACAGCTCGCTGCGCATTCTTCCGACAAACTTATTGATCCAAAGTGAGATGAGCTCGAATTCCGATTTGTCGGGATAACCGCAGTTTGCCATCATCATAAATTTCGGTGCACCGAGTTTTACCTCGGCATGCGGATTTCCGGTGGAACTCAGCCTGTCGATGAAGTTTTTAAACAGCCCGCTCAAGAACCCAAAATAGACCGGCGTCGCAAAAACGATCAGATCGGTGTGTTCCGCCGACTTGATGATATCTTTAAAATCGTCCTCGATCACGCAGCCCTGAGCGCTTTTCCAGCAGCTGTAACACCCCCGGCAGCTGTGGATTTTCTTCTCCGACAGATTTACCGAGACGATTTCGCCGGTATTTGTGATGTCTTTGACAAAAGCCGAGAGCATCACGCTGCAAGCGCTCTCTTGTCCTCTCGGGCTTCCGTTGATCAATAAAATTTTCATGTTCCTTGTTCCTTCCCTTTTTGCCTCGTCATTAACTTTTTAACGCTACTGATTTACTTATTTACTAAATGATTGTAAATCTTCTTTTTGGCAATGTCAAGCGCAATTCCCAAACCCCTTGACCGTTCAAGTAAAAAGTTATAAGCTATTCTTATCACACACGGGAGGTTAGATCATATATGGGCGGCAAGTTTTATTACCGGATGATTGACGACGAAAGTTTTTGCCTGACCGGTTATTACGGCAACGAAACTTCGGTTGTCATTCCGGAATGCAGCGGCAAGCTGACCGTGATTTTCGACGATATTTTCAAGCGCCACCCCGAGATCACCCATGTTGAAATGCCCGATACCGTCACCGATATCGGGGGCTTCGTCTTCGACGGGCTGTGGAATTTAAAAGAACTGTGCCTCAGCAAATCGTTAAAAAACCTCTGGCAGTATGCCTTTACCCGATGCGGAATCGAGACCGTAACTTTGCCCGAAGGCGTTAAAACGGTCAGTATGTTCGCGTTTAACGAATGTAAAAATTTAAAACGGTTTATCTGTCCGAGGGCACCGCTCACATTCTCTCCTGGGCGTTTAAAAACTGCACTTCCCTGCAAGAAGTCTATGTACGCAATCCGAATATCGATATCAGCCCCAAGGCCTTCGAGGGCTGCCCGAACGTGAGTGTGCATTATATAAAATAATAGCACTACATATGCTCGTTGTCTCTTAAAAATTATTTTATCGTTAATGTTGCCATTCCA
>CAZTDA010000115.1:0-6615 GCA_964612155.1 uncultured Eubacteriales bacterium
TGAATTACTTTATGTTGATGCCCGAACCCGAATGCGGCTTCGGCAAGATGCTGTACAAACCCGAGGAGCAGACGGTGTTTTTCGCTTTACTCGGACAGCGTGATGCCTATGACACATTGTTTTTGCTTTACACGAGGGACGAAAATCCGTTCACTGCTAAGTGGGTGGCTTCGGAAGTAGGAGTCACCGTTGAGCGCGCCGCGGAAATTCTCGACAAATTTGTCGGTTACAAACTTGTGAACAAGTCCCAACTGACCCTTGACAATGATAAGATTGATGTCTACGGAAGCAGTTACAGCTATTATCAAAATCCGGCTCTGCTGCCCTTATTGGAATTCGCAAACCGTATCATTCACCGCCCGAGCAGCTTTTGCTTACAAACCGCTATGTGCACGAAACCTTTTTTTAAAGCCGCCGAGACCATCAAATCGGAAGAGAAGAGAAAACCAAATGGAAAATAAACATAAATACAAGTTGAAAGAGCTTTTCAAGCATTATAAAATGTTGATCGGCATCATCGCAAAAGAGGCCCCTTGGATGGTTATCGGTACTTTTGCAGCGGCGATTTTATCGGGTCTTGCCACGACTGCGGTGGTTTTTGCCGGCCGGCATATCTTTGACGACGGGCTCAAAGTGGCTGCCGGTTCCCTGACATTCGGGCAATATATACCGTACATTATTTTATTCCTCCTTGCCTCTGTGGTTCCCGATCTGGTCGTCAACGCCTATGTCTACGGGCATGTGCAGGAGCGGTCGCTGTTGATTTTGCGCACCACGTATCGGGGTAAGATGTTGCAAAAGCTCAAACGGCTCAAATACGCCCACTTTGAAAACCCCGACTCCATCAAGATCATGGACATGGCTTTTAACCATGCCGAAAACTCCGCGCGGCATATGTTTCCGATGTACGTCATGTGGGAGTTATCGAGTTTGGTCGCATGCGTCGGTTTGCTCTGGCAGTTTGCGCAAATAACACCGTGGTTGCTGTTAACTCTACTCGCGCCGTTCGCCCTCGAGCTGTTCATCAGCACCAAGCGGTCGTTTTCGGTTTATGACGAGATGCAAAAATACTGGGCAAAGGAGCGGCGTTATCGGCGGCTCGGGGATTATCTGCGTTCACGCGATTATGCCAAAGAGCAAAAGCTGTTCGGCTCGTCGGATTTTTTAATCGACACTTATCAAAAACGCCTGAACGAGCGCAACCGCGAATATGAGAAGTATTACTATTTCAAGCACCTAAAAATGAGCATCACCTCGAGTTGGGTGACCGCGCTGGCGATGCTCGGAAACGCAGTGTTTTTGCTGCTGTTATTCATCGACGGCAAAGCGAGCGTCGGCTCGTTTATCGCACTGACGTTGTGCGTGTTTGGCGGTATATTCGATTCTTTAAACGGTGCGACGATCTTTTTCAGGGCCAGCGGCTACCACATTCAGTTTCTCGATTACTATAACAAATATTTCGCGCTCTCCGAAGACCCTGTATCCGAATGCGACGGACTGCCGAAGGATTATGAGGTTGAATTCAAAAACGTGCGCTTTGCCTATCCCAACACCGACCGAGAAATTTTAAAGGGGCTCTCATTCAAAGTGCGAGCCGGAGAGAAGGTCTCGGTGGTCGGTGAAAACGGCGAGGGAAAGACCACGATGATCAAACTCTTACTCGGGCTGTTCGAGCCCGACAGCGGAGAGATTCTGCTCGGCGGAAAGCCGTTGATGTCTTATTCGGCAGCGCAGCGCGCCGAGATTTTCGCCCCGATCTTTCAGGACTTTATGCGCTACAGCATCCCGCTGCGTGAAAATATCGCCGTCGGCCATATCACCGATATTGAAAACGAGGACATCTTTAAACGCGCCTGTGGCAAGGCCAAAGTCAACGAGTTCGCGCCTTCGCTCAAGGACGGATACGAAACGTTATTAGGCCGCGACTTCAAGAACGGCGTCGACCTTTCGGGCGGCCAGTGGCAGCGAATTGCCATCGCCCGCGCTTTTATGGGGGAAAAGCCAGTGTTATTGCTCGACGAGCCGACCAGCCAGCTTGACCCGATTGCCGAGTCGCATCTCTATGCCGAATTCGCGGCGATGGTTGAAAAAAAGAGTGCGATTTTTATCACCCACCGGCTAGCCTCGACAATGATCACCGACCGTATCCTTGTGATTTCGGAGGGTAAAATCACCGAGGAGGGCACCCATGCCGAATTGATGGCGACCGACGGGATTTACAGCAAAATGTTCAACGCCCAAAAGCAGTGGTATGAAAACGGGAAGGAGGCGACGGTATCATGAAAAAAGAAACAAAAGCAAGACCGATAGACGATCTCTCCGGACTTCCGTGCGACTTTACAACACCTCTCGAAGAGGAGATGAATAAGCAAAAACCCGCCAAAGCAAAGACAATTTTCAAGTTGTTCGGGTTTGTCTTTTCCTCGGCGAAATTTATGTGCACTTTGATTTTGGCACTGTCCATTATGCTGAGCTTACTGAGACCTGTTCTTGCAACGCTCTGGGGAAAATACATTGACGCGGCGAACAACTACTCGCCCGAAACGGGAATTTTAGCGATGGCAGGGATGATTTTGGGATATTTCGCGCTCAATTACCTCTGCACGCTGCTCAACCGCTATCTGTATCAATATGAGCAGATCGAGCGGGTCGATGTGGTACAGGCCAACCGCTTTCAGGAAAAATTAGATGCGCGTCTTTATCGCAAATTGGCCTCGCTATCGCCCGAATACCTCGAAATCGCCAAGACCAACGATTTGATCGAGCGGGTTTTCAAGTTCACAACCGAGGGCTGGAGCGGATTGAACCGGCTCGTCATGATGAACGGCTATTCGATTATCGCCAGAACCGTCTCGGTGATCACGATTGCGGCGACGCTGTACATCTTCAGCCCGTGGCTTTGCCTATTAATTTTGATTGCGCCGATTCCGACGCTGTATACGACTTATGTCGATTCCAAACTCTCGTTCAAGTTTTTAAAAGACAACTCCGAACTGGCTCGGAAAGGCAATTATCTGCAAAACATCATGCTGAATGCCGGGGCGAAGGAGATGCGCACCCTCGATCTGTTCGACTTCTTCTTCGGAAAGTGGAAAAAAGCCGCCGACGAATATACAATTTTGGAACGCAAAAAGCAGTTCCGTTCAAGCGCGCTCGGGGCGATCCGCAACACCATTTCGGCGCTGACCCTCTCGGCCGCCTATGTGCTCGCCATTGTGCTGATGACCACGGGGCGCATCACGCTCGGCGCGCTCGGTTCTGTGATGTCGTTAATCCAGACACTGGTCTCCGACACCAGTGCACTGTTCTCGGCGCTCGGAAAATTCATGTCTAACATAAACGAGGCGGCGATGTTTTTTGAGCTGATGGAACTGCCGTCTCAGACGCAGCAAGGGGAAAAGACCGGAGAGATTACCGAAATTAAAGCAAATAACTTGCGTTACCGTTATCCGATGACTGATAAATATGTGCTCGACGGGGTCAATCTCGAAATCAAGCGCGGCGAGAAAATTGCCTTAGTCGGCGAGAACGGAGCAGGGAAATCGACTTTTGTCAAGCTGTTGTGCGGCATGATTGAACCGTCCGAGGGCATTTTATCCGTCAACAGCATTGACAGCCGGAAACTCGCACCCGAGGCTACATACAATCGGATGTCCGCGGTGTTTCAAGACCCGGCAAAATACACCACGTTTACGGTAGCGGACAATGTGTTTTTGGGCGACACCAAACGCGAACGGGACGACGGTCAGATTACGGATTGTTTGAAAAAAGCCGGCTGCCCGGAGCTGGAAAGCGAACTCGCGCTCGGAAAAGACGTCGGAGGCACCGACCTCTCGGGCGGGCAGTGGCAAAAACTCGCAATCGCCCGCGCCTATTACCGCGACCGGGATTTTATCCTGCTCGACGAGCCGACCGGTAACCTCGACCCGTTGGCGGAGGCCGAGATTTTCAAGCGCTATACCGAGATGTCGCGTGATAAGACGGTGGTATTCGTGACCCACCGCATCAGCATCGCGGCGCTCGCCGACCGCGTGGTGGTGTTCGGCGACGGTAAAATCACCGAGAGCGGAACACATGAGGAACTCCTTGCAAATAACGGCGAATATGCGAAATTATATCATGAGCAAGCCAAATGGTACGACCGGTAAAAAGGATAAGAATCGCAAGAGCGGCTGTCCGTCGGGCAGCCGTTTTGCTTTACAAAAAATTCACACATCTCATATTAAAACAATAAATGTGCGGCGTATGATTTACGCCAATTCAGGGAACAGAGGGATATAGTGAAGCCACTTACCGCTTATTCCCACCTTGATTTCAAGTGGCTTCACTATAGCGGGCTTTAGGGGTTGCGTAATCGGTAAAAATATTGTAAAATGAATCAGTAAAGTTTTAAATGGGGGTGTGCGGGCTTTTGGATATTTTCGGATTTTTATCGCTGCTCGGCGGCTTGGCACTGTTCTTATTCGGGATGCATATCTTGGACGCAGGGCTTGAAAAAACGGCGGGCGGAAAACTCGAACGCATTCTCGAAAAAATGACCAGCAGTCGTTTTAAAGGTGTTTTGCTCGGATTGGGTGTCACGGCGGTCATTCAAAGCTCTTCGGCTACCACGGTAATGGTAGTGGGCTTTGTCAACTCGGGAATCATGAAACTCACACAGGCGGTCGGCGTCATTATGGGTGCCAACATCGGCACGACGGTGACCGCTTGGATTTTATCGCTGACCGGTATTCAAAGCGAGAACTTTTTTGTTCAGCTTTTGAAGCCGGCCAATTTTTCTCCGATTTTTGCGGTGATCGGCGTGGTTTTGCTGATGGCGTTCAAAAAAGGGAAAAAGCGCGATGTCGGAACGATTATGCTCGGTTTTGCCGTACTGATGTTCGGGATGACTGCCATGAGCGACGCGGTCAAGCCGCTTGCCAATGATCCTACGTTCACCGGGATTTTGACCGCGTTCTCGAACCCGATTTTAGGCGTTCTCGCGGGCGCGGTGCTGACCGGTATCATTCAAAGTTCTTCTGCTTCGGTCGGTATTCTGCAAGCCCTGACGACTACCGGCTCCATCACTTATGCCACCGCAATTCCGATCATCATGGGTCAAAATATCGGCACCTGTGTGACGGCGTTGATTTCGTGCATCGGCGCGGGCAGAAACGCCAAGCGTGCTGCGATGATTCACTTGTATTTCAATCTCATCGGCACAGTTTTATTCCTGAGCGCTTTTTACGGATTAAATGCTATTTTCAAATTTGCGTTTATTGACAGCGTTATGAATCCGGCCGATATCGCCATTGTCCATTCCGCTTTCAATATTCTTGCGACAATCGTGCTTTTTCCGCTTTCCAATCTGTTGGTCAAATTGGCCAAAGCAACCATTCGGGACAGCAAAAAGGAAGAGGATACCCCGATTCTTGACGAACGCTTTTTCGCTGCGCCTTCGTTCGCCATCGAGCAAGCCAAAAACGCGGCCTATAAGATGGCGGCCTTGGCCGAACATAATATGCTTGCGTCAATCGACATGATGAATCATTACGATGCCAAGATGACTGTGCAGATTAACGATGTCGAAAATAAGATTGATTTATATGAGGACAAGCTGGGTACTTATTTGGTGCAGTTGTCCAGCCGGGAGATTTCCGAGACCGACAGTCGCGCCATCTCGGAATTGCTGCATATCATCGGAGACATCGAACGCATCGGTGACCACGCGATGAATGTCTGCGAAGCGGCGCAGGAAATGCACGATAAAAATGTCTCGTTTTCCAAAGAGGCGATTGCCGATTTAAAAGTCATTACCAACGCATTGACCGAAATTATGGCCTTAACTACAACTGCGTTTATGCATGACGACGTCAAACTGGCGGGCAAAGTTGAGCCGTTGGAACAAGTCATCGACGATCTCAAGGACGAGATTAAAAACCGCCATATCGAGCGTTTACAGCGCGGTGATTGTACGATTCAAATGGGCTTTATTCTGTCTGACTTGCTGACCAACTACGAGCGTGTTTCGGATCACTGCTCCAACATTGCGGTTTGCATGATCCAAATCGCTTTTTCGGCGATGAACACGCATGTCTATCTCAATGAGATTAAAAACGGCAACCAACCCGAATTCATAGAAAATTTCAGCCAATATCGGGCCAAGTATCAACTGGCGAAATAACATACAGAGGTACGGAGTGCTGCTGCAAAGGTCTTAATAATGATGTATTGAAGTAACCTACCGATAACTGTTTGACATAACAAAATATTCGTAAGTATAGTGAAGCCACTTACCTTTTAAATTATCGCATTGTTTTTCAAATGGCTTCACTATATCTGTTGGAGGGGAAAATACGTATCAGATTTCGGTACCGCTTATCAACATATCAGCCCAGGGAATGGGCTTACAAAAGTTGGTTGATGATTTAAAGCATTTGAATGCCGAAAGAGTTTTTCTGGTATTGGGCTCCTATCATTTAGATGCTGACGACCGCAGGGCTGAAATGACGGCATTAAAAGAAAACGTGGTATATTTCAAGCAACAGGGATTTGAAGTGGGTGTCTGGTTTTGGACATTCATGGTCGAAACGGAATGCGACTTTACCCATATGGAGTCCCCTTTTGGGATCAGCA
>CAZTDA010000116.1:0-6599 GCA_964612155.1 uncultured Eubacteriales bacterium
GTGTCGAGCGCGACAGTCCGGAGGGCAAGGTGATCGACTGGTCGCAGCCCGAGATCTTTTTATACGAAGATGAACCGTTGATTCGGTTGAGTTACCCTGATTTGATCGAGGAAAACGGACTTGTCTATCTCTCGGAAACGCAAAAATGCATCGCGCGCATTCATCAGATTCCACCGCGTTTCCTCGAAAAACTTCTTCACCAGTTTTCCGTTTGCCAAGTCGAACGGGAAGGTTTGATTTTGGAGAGAGAAACTGCTGAGCCAAACGATGAAATGAATGCCGAACTGCCTTGGTTTACCGCAATTGACTATCACCGGATGGATCACGGTCCCATGGATAACCGGGGCGGCATCACATTTGATTTTTGGGTGCATAAGGACTCGCTTACCCCCGGACAGGTGTTGCTCGAGAACAAGACCTCAACGGGTTCGGGATTTGAACTTTATATCGACAAAAGAGGCGCTTTGGCGTTGTTATTGGACGATGGGCTGACGGCCTGCCTGCATCCATGCGAAAAAGCCGCGCTTGAAGGTGCGCCCGAATGGTCGCACATCGGCGTGGTCATCGACGGCGGCCCCAAAATCGTCAGCTTTGTGGTGAACGGGCGTTTTTGTGACGGCGGCAGCGAGCGCCAATTCGGTTGGAGCAGATTCAGCCCTCAGCTCAGAGATGTCAAGGGCACCGGGATCATCCATTGCCATGTCCTGTTAAAAAACTTCAGAATTTATAACCGCGCTTTGATGACAAGCGAGCTCATAGGCAATTACCGGGCGCGGTAAAATTTTTAATTCTGGGTTTGGACGACTCGCTCCATCTCTCCCGTGAAACACCGAAGTCATTATTAAAGTGGACGGGTCACCGTCTCATATCCGCTGGTCATTACTTTATTTTACGGAGTTTTTTAAATTATTCAAAATACAGTTAATAAAGCTCGCTGCACTCAAACAGGCGGCGGCTGAGGTATGCCATCAAAAGCGCCACCAGCAGATTGGTGATCAACAGCACCACCGCGGTTGTGAGCAAACCGGCGGCACCGGGAAACAAAACAAAGAAGATGCCGATCATAATCCCGGCGGGAACAGCGGCGGCAAGCGCAAAAAACATTCTGAAAAACGACAGCACGATCGGGTTTTTGGCACCTCGCATCACGCGGTAGGAAAGCACCTCGGCCAAAATAAATACAAACGCAAAGCTGATGTTGATCAGTACATAAGCGATCATATCCCCTGCCGGAACCGAAAATGCAAGACCCGCCGCCGTGACCGTAATCACGCCGATGAACATCGATCGCACAATACCCGGCAACACCGAATACATCACTTTTAAAAACGAACTCTCCGGGATTAAATACACATAGGGCTTGCGGAAGTCCTTGTTCCAGTTGTCGTTTCCCGCCGCCGAAAGGGACATGAACAGCAGCATTCCGAACGCAAAAATAAAACCCAAATCCATTAATTTTGCCATCCCGATATAGACCGTACCACCGATGAAATCGCGCAAAAAAATCAGCGAGGAGGTCTTTTTCATCTCTAACAGCTGGCGGGAAAGCAGTGCCGCAGCTCCCGGCTTGAATTCGGCATGCACGGCACGCTTGCTCACTTTAACGGTGGAACGTGCATCAAAACTGTCGTTTTTAACGCTGTCGAGAATTTCATTGACTTTATAAGAATCGCTCAGCGCTTTTTCGTAAAAATCCACGTCGGTGCGAAGCATCGCCCAAACCAAAAGGGCGTTTGACCCCAACAACAGTAATCCGGCGGGCAGGCAGCCCGATAAATATTGCCTTGAAAGCGCCGACTCGATGCCCCACTGCACCCATCCGAACACCGGAACCGCTCGATAAACCGAGCCGGAGAAAAAAGCGCCTGCGGCTTTTGAAAAGCTGCCGCCCTGCGCATGCAGTACCCACGCGAACGCCGCTACGGCAATTCCCATCAATCCCCATAGGACATACTTTGACGCGCGCCGGACGCCGGGGCGTTTGATGTCCCAAATATAGATCAGATAAAAAATTAAATAGACAAATGCGATCATCAGCCCCGAGAATAACAATACCAAAAAGTAATCCCCTGCGCCCATGATATCGCCGATTAAAAACGGAAAGTAAAAAGTAAAAAACAACGCGGTCAGCAACGATGCGGGGATGACATCAAGCACCGCGTACATCATCACATTTCCCTTTGAAAGCGGCGCTTTGAACAGAAGATTAGCGTCCTGCAACGTGTAGATCGCCGACTGCGCGGAAGAAAGCACGGCGTTTAAAATCAGCAGACCCATGCCGAGCACGACACAGGCGATGACCACAGAGGTATTCGCGCCGATGCCCTTGTTCGGCATCACGAAAGCCGCTATCATTGCGCCGGGAATTCCGATCATCGTTAAAACCGTCAGAATGGCGCTCAGCGGTTTTGAAAACGCCTTTTTCAGGTTATTGGTGTAACGGTGCCACAGCACAAAGAGCAGGGCGTCCATTATTCGCCACCCCCGGTCAGCGAAAAAAACAGCTCTTTGAGCGGCATCCCATTCAGCTCACTTCGGGAGACGCCTTTTAAAATCTTGCCGCGCTGCAAAATGTAGGCCCGATCCCACAAGTCCTCAACGGTGTCGATGATGTGGGTGCTGATGAGCACGCTGACGCCCTCGCCTTTCAATTCGGCGAACATTTTCAAAACCTCTTCAATCGCTTTCGGGTCCAGTCCGACCAGCGGCTCGTCGAAGATGATCACGCGGGGGCGGATTAACATCGCCAAAACGATGCTGAGTTTTTGGGTCATCCCCTTGGATAACTCGCGTGAGAGCTTGTCTCTCTTATCGTCGATCTCAAGGCGTTTTAACAGCGTGTCGCCGTATTCTCTCCAGCCGTCGGGGAGTTTATAGGCGCGCGCAATAAAGCGGATGTGCTCGTCCACGGTCAGCAGATCGTACAGCGCGGGGATCTCGGGGACATAACCGAGCAGTCGCTTGGCCTCTAAACTCTTGTTGGGCAGCCCGCAGATTTCAATTTTACCCGTAAAATTTAAAAGCCCTGCGATACTTTTGATCGCGGTGGATTTCCCCGCTCCGTTCGGGCCCAAAATCACCGTGACCTCACCCGGCAGAGCGCCGATGGTGATGTCGTCCACCGCCCTAAACTTATCATATTTTTTCACCAAATTGGTCACTGTCAGCATTTAATATTTATCTCCGTTCCCCGATTGTGCATTCTTACCATATTGTAACAAGCGTAATACCATCCGTCAACTTTTTCGTCTCGACATTTTTCGTTATTGGTGATAAAATACCAGTGATATAGTAAAGCCACTTACCCTTTATCATCGCCTTGTTTTTCAAGTGGCTTCGCTATATCAACCAACATTTTATCGGAGGCATTGTTATGAACACACCCGAGCAAGTCAGTAAAAAGACCAACATCATCGTTGCAATCTTAGTCGTGATCGTTCTATCCATGACCGCCGTTTTTGTCATCTCCCTGCTGGCGGGCAGCAAGGCAAAGCCCAACTATACATTCACGGAAAATGTCTTGAACATATCGGGGCAATTCGGCACTGACATATCTCTCTCCGACGTTGAGGTCACGCAGGAAACCACCCTGCTCCCCGAGCCCGAATACAAGTCAAACGGAGCCGGTATCGACAACATCTATAAAGGCCAATTTAAGCTGAACGGCGAAAAGGTCTATTTAAACATCATGGATAAAACCGCCGCAAGCTATATTTTGATCACCGCGAACGATAATTCAAAGTATTATATCAACTGCGCAACCGTAGAAGAAACCTCTGCATTGTATCAGGAGATTTTGATGCATGTGTCGCAGTAAAACCGGGAGAACATAAATCGAATATGGAATCATCAGTAAGGAACATATCATGAAATACGCCCTGATCTCCGATATCCACGGCAATTACCCCGCGTTATCCGCCGTGCTGGCCGACGCCGAAAGAGCCCACGTTGACCGATTTGTTTTTCTCGGCGATTATTACATCTGCATGCCCTATCCCAATCAAGTCATTGATACTCTCAAGAACCTTCCGGACGCCGTTATCATCTGCGGAAACAACGAAGAACAACTTGAAAAGCTGTCTCATAGCGACCAAAGCCGATGGACCGACGGGCAGTTTCAAGCGCAATATTGGTGCTACGAAGAAATCACACCCGAAAACAGGGAGTATCTCTTTCAACTCCCCGCTCGTGCGGTTGTTGATGAGCACTTACACATCGCGCACCGCTCCGCCGAATTTATCGGCGATGTCGAAATGCGCGAGTTTGCGGCTCATAAGTTGGATGAAATATTCAAAGACCGCTCGCCTGATAATGCCGAGATTGACGCTGTAATATCTGAAAAGCTAAGCCAAAGCGCTGATTTTCAACAACACCTTTCCGCACTTCCCGACGGCGTTTACGCCTTCGGCCATTCGCATCTCCAATGGCATAAACGATTTGGCAATAAAATTTTTATTAACCCCGGCTCCTGCGGTTTCCCCATCGATTATGCGCCGGGCGCGCCCTATACGCTTCTTGAAATCCACGGGCAAGCCATTTCGGTCGAAGAGCGCCGCGTGGCCTATGACGAAGAAAAGTGCATCTCCGATCTGCTCCATTCATCACTTTACAGCCGCGCAAAAATTTATAACGAAATTATCATCCGGGAATTCAAGACCCGCCGCTCTTTTTTTATGCCTTTCCTCGCATTTACCGAAAAATACGCCAACCGAATCAACGACTTTATCAGGCCATATTCCAAACAAACCTGGGAGAACGCCTATATTGAATGGCTGAAAACACTTTAATATCATATCAAATCAAAGAGGGCTGCGGTTGCAGCCCTCTTTCTTTTTATCTTCTTAAATCCTGTGTACCAATGTAATTACAACCCGTCATTATGGAAATAACGGTGTTCATTGACCATTCATCGAATTTTTCGAAATACCCTTTTTTCTCGAAATCGTCTACAAGACAGCTCCTGTCATATTTAACGCTTTTCTTCTCTATATTAAATGTTCCGTATTGTATATTCATGATCAGGTATTTTGCTTTACTGTCTGCATCAAGTGGTAATCCCACAGAACAAGCACAAACAAATCTCTTCTCGTAAACGACCTCATTCATATATAGATGATAATGTCCGAATAAACATATATCTTCTCTCATATCGGCGGCAAGCATTTGTAAAGTATCAAAATTCGGGAGTGTTCCGATGCGGCGAAGTCTATCGGTAACAACAAACATTTTCCCTTTACAAGGATTATGGCATATTCTAATTTTAATATTTTCGATCTCAACAGACACTTCCTGAGGCAGCTTCTTTAAAAAGTCAATTCTTTCGTTACCCAGTTCTTGATAAATATATGATAAAACCGGATGTAACTTTTCTCCGTCCTCAATTGCTTTGATATATCCTTCTTTATTCCCTTGTATCGCTATATATGGGTGCACGTTGTAATTCATTAATCTTTCTACAACCTCAACAGATCCGCTGCCGCCGAAAGCGTAGTCACCAAGGAAAATCACCTGATCGATATTTTCATGTTCAATTTGATTTAATACCGCATCGAAAGCAAATTGATTGCTATGAATATCCCCTATCAACGCTAATTTCATTTAATTCTCCTTATTTCATTACTAATTAAATATCAAACGGGTTCAACCCCAGCGCTCTGCAAATTTTAATCACCGTGTCAAATGACATGCCGGTGATGCCTTTGGAAAGCCCCGTCATCATCGAGCTGTACGGTACATCGACCGCAAGCGCAAACTGCCGGATGCTCTTGTAACGGTCTAAAATCGCGTTGCGCAGGCGCAGCTCGCGCTGCAGTTCACTCGGTCGGTTTTTCAAGTGCGATCACCTCGACGCCGGATTCTCCGATCTTTGTGAGTTCTTCCTCAATGCCCTCCCAGTCGGTGATCAACGTGTCGAATTTGTCAGCCGGACACACCTGGACAAACGCGTCCAGCCCCACCTTATGCCCCGGCATCAACAAAATCCGCCTGCGGCTGTTGGCGATGACGGCACGTTGAAAAGTCGCGGTCTCGTCGGTGCAGTTGGAGAGGCCGAACTGTACCGACAGCCCTGCACCGGTGAGAAAGCAGACATCGAAATGCAGCTTTTTGATAAACTCCGTCGCCATGCTGTCGACCATCGACGCGCTGCGGCGCATTTTCCCACCCGCCAGATAAACCTCGACATTTTCCCATGCCCGCAGGCGGTTTGCGATGTCCACCGAGTTGACCACCAGCGTGTATTTGAGGTCGCGCGGTAGATGGCGCAGCATCAAAAAGCCGAGCGACCCGCTCGTCAGATACACCACATCGTTTTCGCGCACATCCTGCGCCGCCCGTTTTGCGATGGCGTCATGGGTCTCCCAAATCGGCATCGTGTCATAATTACGGTCGGGCGGGGGGATCATACGCGTCTGTATCGGCGTAATCGCCCCGCCCCGCGTGCGCTTGCAAAGCCCGTTTTCATCGAGCAGCCGCAAATCGCGCCGCGCCGACTCGCCGGAGACATTGTACTTTTCCACGATCTCATTGATCGTAATTTTCCCGTTTTTGCGGATTTGTTCGGCAATCTCCCGCTGCCGTTCTTCCATAAAGATGAATGC
>CAZTDA010000117.1:0-6554 GCA_964612155.1 uncultured Eubacteriales bacterium
CGGCGTTAGTGAACCCCGAACACTCTCACCGAACGCTATTCTTTAATGTATTCACAATTTCTAATTTCTCTTCAAACATTATCATCGCCGAACTCTGGGTAAATACAAATCCGCCGGGAAAACCGTGTATTTCTACTCTGATATCGCCTACCGATACGGCGCTTTGTCCGCAGCCCGAGCATCGTGTTTTGTTGCAATATGTCAAGTCCACCGGCGAAGAACCACGTTGCGGCGTCAATATATTAGACCGAATTGTTCCCCCGAATACCACTTTGGTATCCGAAGAGGATGGGAAAATCATCATCCCTCCCGACGGAAATGTTTTGTTATTCCTGAAATCATCCCAACCCCAGACAACAAAGGCCATTGTGGCATTCGGCTGGTGGGAAGAACGGAAAAAATAAAGCAAACTTGTCTATTCCGTCATATAAATTACGCATAATTATGGGCGAGCCGTTCGCCCTTACATTCTCAGCATCTTACATTTTTTGGCCCGCTCAAACGCCTGCCGTAAAAACTCCTGTGCGGTGATATCTTGGTATTCCCAATTCATGGCCTCGATGGCAGTCGCGCCGGAATAACCTGTTTTCGCGATATTTTGCATGATTAAGGGCCAGTTCAATATGCCGTCAAAAGGCAGCCGGTGAATGGCATTTTCGGTGCAGTCATGCAGATGCAATGCAATCAAGCGGGAGCCGTACATCGATAAAAAATCAATTTCGGGATTTTTACGGTAGTGCTGCGAGGTGTCATAACAAAACCCGATTCGCGGAGAATTGATCTGTTCCAACACATACGAAAGATTCGAAAAATTGCGCAGATTCTCCAGCGCGACATTGACGCCGAGCCGCTCCGCTTTTTCGGTGATTTGCTTGATTCTGTCCATCCCCAAGTTGTTGTGCGAATATTCCTCGTGAGGCAAATGCACCACCATGGTCGCAATCTCAAACTCGGCGCAGTCCCCTACGCATTGCAGATAGCAATTGACCGAGGCCTCCCCGGCGAGGTTATTTGACCAGAGGTCGTCCTGCACCTGAAACGGCGTGTGGATGTTTTCGACGAAAAGTCCTGCCTCGCGCGCCAACGCGGGCCCGCTGCGGTAATCGCCGCGATTCAACAAATCGCTCCACCACATCAAGACGCCGTCAAACCCGGCCTCTTTGATCAGCCGATAACGGTCTTTAATCGGGATTTCATATCCAAACCAGTCGTAAATGGTCAGCATTGGTTGCTCCTCGCTTAATTTTATATTAGGAGTAATATTAAAATTTACTACCAGCTAAAACTGATAGCGATCGTTGAAGATTCTCTCAATTCATTGACTAGTTCACTAAGTTTGCCATTTGGATATGTATTTAAGTAAACATTACCTTTGTAAATAAAGTCGATTTCAGTATAGGAGGTTCTGCGAAATTTAGGCTTTTCTCCATTTTCATCTATGTAGTTTGCTAAATCTAAAAGCGCTTTTACCTCTTTATTAGATAATTGCTTCTTGCCGCTTCTTTCTGTGCTGACCAAGTATTTATTATACTTAATAGGGTCAAGAATGTCATCGCGCCTATCTCCTACAGCGCAATATAAGACATTGTTTTTATTCAAAACAAAATAGTAAGTTGGATATGTAGTGCCGACTTCACAATAATGTTCATATAATGCAAGTTTAAAGACATACTGATTTGCCCGGATCACAATAACCGCGCCGATAATTCCTCCGGCGACCAGAAGCGCTGCGATTGCCAAGATCAAACCTTTCTTCGCTTTGCTTTTCATATACATCCCCTTTCTTCATCATAAGCCCGAATGATTGGATTACCGTTAGCGGGTCAGGCAAAACTCCGCGACCGCCTGAGCGGTCTCGTTCTGCTGCTGTTCGGGCGTAATTTCGGCAATTTCATCGCCTTTCTGCGGCCCGTAATACCCGAAGCCGGCGTGATTGCCGCCCGACAACATCAACTCGGAAAATCCCGCGGGCAAGTTGTTTCGGCTGCTGCGGTACGCATCCATGTTTAAAACTCCGTCTTTGCTGCCGAATATACTCAGAACCTGTAATCCGCTTTGAGAGATGTCCGAAGCGGAATAGGAGGCCAGTAAAACCAGCCCTTCAAGCTTTTCGCTGTTTTTGGAGGCATAACTTGCAGCCATGCTGCCGCCAAGCGAATGACCGCCCACATACCAATGCGAAATTTCGGGGTATTGCGGTATGTAGGTATCAGCCGCGTTGATATCAAACACCGCCAGGTGAAACGGCATCTCGGGCAGAATACAAAGAATGCCCTGCTGCGCAATTTTAATCATCAGCGGCTCATAAGCGGTATATTCGACCTTGCCGCCCGGATAAAAAATCAAAGCCGTGTCGGCGTTTCCCGGGTCAAACACCAGCGCGCCTTCTGTTTTGGAAATATGGATATCCGCAAACGAACTTACCGCCGCAATTGCGATCTCGTCGGCGCGGGAATAATCGGAGACATAGATAAAAAACACGCAGCCGAGAATCAGCAAAAACGCGGCAAATCCGATGGCGATCTTTGCACCGGTTTTCAATTTCTTTTTGGTTTTCAATGCATCGCCCCCATTGTGTCTTGCTATATGTGATTGCAACTTTCAACTCTTTCCGCCGTTCCTAAAACAAACCTGCGTTAATTTAATATCTGCTTCTCCTTCTCTGTCCTCTTGGCAGCAGACATCAGCTTGTTATATAACTCCTCGCCCACGCACTGAATGGCGTATTTGCACCACTGCACACAGGATTGGATGTCATTATAAACGGTATAACCGCATTTTTCACAGTTCCTCTCGATATCGGTGGAGAACAGTTCCACCTCGGCTCCGCATTCGGGGCATACTTTAATTGCAAGCGTCGGCGTTTTCAACCCATCCGTACCGTGACATCCTCCCGGCATCGTCAGCACCTCCTTATTAATTTCAGTATAACATAATTTTTAAGTGTTGTCTGCCGCTTTAATCTGCATATTTTTGTTATTTGAACATCCTCATGTATGGTCTCGACTGTGGTATAATATTGAATAGTATTCCAATTCATTTAAAGGGGGCAATCATATGAGCAAAGTTTTATATATCAAAGCAAACGCAAAACCGGCGGGGCAATCGAGGACATTTCGGATTTCGGACGAATTTATCAACACCTATCGTCAATCTCACCCGGACGATGAGATCGTTACGTTGGATTTATACAAAGAGGGTATTGACTTTTTATCGGCAGCTGATATCAATGACATTTTCGGTCTAAAAACCCCCGAAAGCAAAAACCATCCGATTTTAAAGTACACCTATCAATTCTTTGAAGCCGATTTGTATGTCATCGCCGAGCCGATGTGGAACTTGAGCATTCCCGCTGCCTTGAAGGCCTATATTGATTATATCTGCGTGACCGGCATTACGTTCAAATACACCGCAGAGGGCGCAGTGGGTTTATGCAAAGAGAAAAAAGCAGTTAACATCACCACCCGGGGCGGCGAATATTCAAAAGAGCCGTATTCGGCTTTTGAAATGGGCGACCGCTATCTGCGCACGATCTTCGGCTTTTTGGGAATCACGGATTTCACCACCATCTCCGCAGACGGATTGGATGTCCAAGGCAACGAAGTAGAGGCGATTGTTTCAAAGGCGATCAAGGATGCGCAAGAAAAAGCACGCACCTTTGATCTTACGCGGCCACTCGCCACAGTGTAATATAATAAAACCACTTACCTTAAAAATTATCCTCGCTTGCTTTTCAAGTGGCTTCACTATAAATACGACATTTTGACGCTTTGTATAAAAAGGAGCCCTCGTTATGAGCGCTCCTTTTGTCTTTTACTACGGTTTAACGCCTCAGTGTTTTCCCTCGATTTTGCACGCGGGGGCATCCTCATCGAAGTCCTTTGATAAGATATCGGCATAAAGTTCCCGATTCTTTTTGAGCCACGAATTCGCAAAAGGGCAGGACGCCGTGGCTTTCAGTCCTTTTTGCCTGAGATATCCGGCGACGACCTCCATCATCTTTCCGGCCACGCCCTGACCTCTTAAAACAGGATTGACATAGGTGTGGTCAATGTCGACCTCCCCGTTTTTCTTCAAAACAAAAGTCGCCTCCGCCATCAGTTCGTTGTTTTCGTCCGTGCCGTAAATGCGCCCGTCTTCAAATTTCCAGTTCATATGTTATCGCTCCTTTTTAAAGTGATTGGGGAAATCAATCCTATTTATTGATTCCCGTTTTTATAGTTCACTGCACTGCTTGCTTTTATCGCATAATACAGGCAGTGCTGCAATTCGTTGTGGTAAACAATATCGTCCTCTTTTTCAATGCGTTTCATGCCGCATTTCTCCATCACGCGAAAGCTCGCTTGATTCTTTTCAAACGCGCCGGCGATCACTGTGGAAAATCCCCTTTGAAACAAGTCCTCAATCACCGAGGAAAGCATCTCAGTGGCATATCCCCGATTATGAAAATCCGGATGTATCGCATAACCGATTTCGATGCTGCCGTGCTCGATGCACACCTCGTTGACAAACCCGATCAGCTCGTTTTGCAGGTATATCCCGTACTCGTAATGATCTTCGGAATGCGAATATTTTTGCAGTTTGCGAAACATCTCAACGGCTTCTGCTCTTGTAGCGAAATCCGGAATCATAAAGGTCTCTTTGATGGTCTCGTTGGTCAATAACTCGACCATACGCGCTTCATCGCAGTCCTCGTAGGGTTTTAAAATCAACCGTTTTGTTGTCAGCATATTTATCTCCTTAATTAAAAGACATCTTATAAGCGTTTTTTCATACACACGCTGTTTGCGTTGCCCACATAAGGTTCGTAGTTCTCCGTGATCTCGTAACCGCTGCTCTTGTATAAATGGAGTGCTTCAACCTGCTTCAGTCCGGTTTCCAAGATCGTTTCGCGATAACCGCTGTCTTTTGCGAGCGCTTCCAATTGATTCATCAGGATTTTTGATAACCCTTGCCCCCTGTGCTCTTTTTTCACAAAGACCCGCTTGATTTCTGCGGTAATCTCATCATGCTTTTTAAAAGCACCGCAGGCAACCGGAACTTGATCGATATAGATGATAACCGCATCAATTTTGTCTACTTTGTTATATTGATCATATTGCTTTTGTATATCCCCATTTCGCTCTTCCAAGGCCTTATCCAGCAACTTTTCAAGCAAAATGAAATCTTTATTCGTCGTATCGGTTTTTAATAGTTCCATACCTGTTCGGTTCTCCTTAAAATTGTTTTCATACGGCGAATAACTCTTGTAATGAATGACCCGTTAAAACAAATACCCGTTTTCGGGGCTCCCGAATTTTTCGTTGACCTCGCGGATATTGGGTACTTTTTCATAGGTCTCGGCCGTGTTGATCTGTTCGTTTTGCGGCACTAAGAACTTGACAAATTCATCCGTCTCAGGTACGGCCAGTCCTAAAAAGGCAAAGATGTCTCTGACCTTTGCCGCACCCTGTTCCACCCCATTGACATATAAATCCTCATAAGTCACTTTATAGTAAGACCCCTCGGGCTTTTTTGAGATAACCCGATCCCAATATTGAATTTCTTCTCGGATTCTGTTAACTCTGCTTTCAATTCCGTCAATCCCCTCCGTCTTCAGCGGTTTTAGTGGTTGCTTATACGCCTCGGGCACTTTTTTCAAATCGCTTTTTTGCCAGACATTCGTTTGGTCTGCAATCAAAATTGATACCACCGATTTTAAATAATTGGCGCGCCACAAGAAAATCACCTTGCAGTCGGGGCGATACAGCAAGTGCTGATAGACCTCTTCCGGCAGCTGATAGGAAAGAACTTTCATCCCATTGTATTTGCTGAACAATTCTTCCATCGCCGCATCCAACGAGGGGATATCGTGAATAAAGTCGATATAACTTTTTTCATCGGGATTCCACTGGCCGTAGCTCGGATGAAACGGCTCCATCGCCAAATTTAAATCCGGGTGCGTATTAAGCGCTTTATATAAGCTCGTACTCCCGCTGCGCGGATGCGCAAAAATGATGACTTTTTGATTGGTATTCATGAGATATGTACATCGGGCAGACCGTCCGACACTCCTTGTTCAAACTATAAATTATGATAATATAATCTTTATGTTGTAGGATAACAATGATTTTGTTATTGTATTTCATAATTTAATTCCGGCGAATTACCCCTAAACGGCTCCTCCGGCAAATTGTAACACTTTTATATTAATATGTCAAAATTCACCTACGCCTTGTGTCTCGTTTAGCAGTTGACTATAAAAACATAGTAACTCCGTAGATTGTTATCTCATTTCATGCGGATTCTCTAAAATCTTATACTATTTTTAAAAAATATAGTGCAAAACAGAAAATAATGTGATATCCTGTAGGCGGGTAACTCGAAAAGCACATCAGTTTATAAAAGTACCGCCGGACAAATTAAAAGAGTCAGGCAAAAACAAATCCGATTACATCGGCCAGTGATAAAAAGCAGCTCGCGTTGAATTCGACGGAGCATGGCCGGAAAGAAATCCCCAAACGGATTTTCAGGAAAACATCTCATCGTTCAAACTTTCAGGAGGTGAGAATATG
>CAZTDA010000118.1:0-6505 GCA_964612155.1 uncultured Eubacteriales bacterium
AGGGGCCAAAGGAAAAGTTGATCGTGCCCGGTGCCAAACACGCCGAAGCCAGCTGCGTAGACCCCGAGGGCTATGCCAAAGCGGTCGAGGGATTTTTAAAAAAATATATCAATTAAAAGGATTATCAAATGGAACTCATTGAAAAAGCCAGAGAATTTTTTAAAGCCGATATTTATGCCGTCGAAACGACCGGCATCGAGATTTTAGAAGTGAAGCCGAATTACGCCAAATGTCGCCTCGATATCAAGGAAAAACACCTGAATGCGGCTAACACGGTGATGGGCGGTGCGATCTTTACGCTTGCCGATTTCACGTTTGCCATCGCAGCCAATTCAGGCGGCGTGCCGACGCAATCCCTGACCGCGCAAATCGCTTATCTCAATGTCGCAAAAGGGCAGACCCTGTTTGCGGAGGCAAACTGCGTCAAAGACGGCAAGAGTACCTGTTATTTTATCGTCGATATCACGGACGAGCTGGGCACCAAAGTCGCTTCGGTCTCAGCCACGGGATTTCGAAAGGCGTGTAAAACAATGTAACGGCACCCTGTGAAAGTGAACAGTTGACAGTTAAAAGTGAGCAACGACGGTGTTTTGCTGTGCAAAACGGGATTGAAATTTTATAAATAAGCTTTTTACACTTAAAGATTGACCGGCGGCGCTGTTGTGCGGATTTTCCCGCGCCTGTGCACGATTGACGAACGGATTTCGCTCCTCTACGGAAATGTCACTGTCCACTTTTAACTGCTAACTGTTCACTTTGTTTAATATATTTACTCTGCACCGCATCATAAATTCCCCTTGTGGTAATACGGATTTCGGGGATGACCGGCAACGATAAAAACGATAAGGTCACTAACGGATCAATGCCCGCATTCACGCCCATTTCATGGGCGTTTTTGATGAGACGGGTGATTTCGCCCTGCACAAAATCCGCATTTGACATCGGCATCAGCCCCATGATCTCAAGTCCGACCAGATTAATGATTTTGCCGTTTTTCACGAGCGCATACCCGCCCTGTTGTTCGATTAACGCCGATACCGCGACGAGCATATCCCGGTCGTTGTCGCCCGCGACTATTAAATTGTGCGAATCGTGCGCGACCGTCGCGGCAATGGCGCCGTCCTCGATGCCGAAGCCCTTGAGTGCGGCGACTCCCACGTTCCCGGTGGCCTTATGCCGCTCGAATACAGCGACTTTGTTATAAATCCGATCGGCGGCAAAAAAGCCGTTCGTATGCGGTAAAACGACCTCTTCGCGCTCGGTCAGAATTTGACCGGGGACAATGCATATCACGGGCGATTTTTCGCTCCCTGTCTCATACCGAAGCTGAGACGCGTTGACCCTTGCGATGTTGACCGTCTTTTTCAAGGCCGTGGGAACTTGCAATTTTTTAGCCTCTTGTTGCAAAATGCTCTCGCCGTGATAATAGACATCTTTGATTTTAAAATCCTTCAAATCCTCGACAACCACGAAATTGGCCTTTTTGCCCGGGGCGATAGCGCCGATCTCTTTCAGTCCGTAACAAGCCGCCGGATTAATTGTAGCCATTTTGATTGCCGTGACCGGATCAAGACCCAGTGCAACAGCTTTTCGGAGATTTGCGATTAGTTGCCCCTCGCGCTTGATATCGGCGACATGCTTGTCGTCGGTACAGAAACAAAACCGTTCGGTCGGCAGCTTCTTTTCAACAATTCCTTTGACCAGCGCGTCTAAATTGCGCGCAGCGCTGCCCTCGCGGATAAACACCCAAAAGCCCGCGCGCAGTTGGCGGACGGCGGAGTCGATATCACAGCACTCATGGTCGGTTTCGATGCCCGCCAGACGACAGGCCGCGATCTCTTTGTCGCTTTTTTCTCCGGCGTGACCGTCGATGACGCGGTTTGAAAACAAGCACAGCTTTTCCCCCATCGCTTTGTCCCCGTTGATGACGGCGGGAATATCCATGACCTCACCGAGCCCCAAGACACGCGGATTATTGAGGTATCGCTTCATCATTTCAGCATCGAAAATGCCTCCGTTGTCCTCAGTCGGAATCGACGGCACACAGGACGGCAGCATCATAAACACATCGGCGGGCAGGTCGGAAGTCGCGTCGAGCATATAGTCGATACCCGCGCAGCCCGCGACGTTGGCGGCCTCGTGCGGGTCGATGATAAACCCCAGTGTCCCGCTCTTAGCGCAGAGCAGCACGGTCTCCTCGGGTCTCCCCGCCGCGGACTCGAGGTGCAGATGCGCGTCAATCAACCCCGGAATAACAATTTTGCCGCCGAGGTCGATCTCGGTCTCGCCCTTATAATCGCCGACGCCTACAATCGTATCACCGCAAACCGCGATATCGGCCTTTAAAATCTCGCCGGTAAAGACATTGACCACCCGCGCGTTACAAAAGACCTTATCCGCTTTTTGTTTTCCTAAAGCTGCATTGAGCGATATTTGATAATGATTTTTATTCATAGAGTCCTTTCCGATAAAAAGTCCATAAACCCTATATCCATATGATTGAAAGAATTTTTCGGATTATAACACATTATTAAAAAGAATGCAAATTCGTGATATTAAAACGCCCTCCGCGCAGGAGGACGTTTGACGGTTTTCGGCTTTTTTTAATTATTCATATCAGAAAGTAAAAAGTCATCCATCCCAATGACACGAATTTCATAACCATTCCCTGTGACAATTTCATTTCGCAGCCATAAATATTTCCCGGACGGGCTGATCTCTAATCCGTCGGATACATTATTTTCATTTTCGATAATGGATTTGACCTTTTCTGTTCTGGTGTCGTAGGACATAAACGTATTGGCGATACGCGACTCGGTTTTACTTCGGTGTCCGACCGAAAACAAGAACACATATCCTTGGTTATTCGATATAAACCCGGCAAAGTGACCGAATTGATGACGATCCTCCTGTGGAAAATCCCGAGCGGCTTGGTAAATCGGAAAACTCTGCGTTTGCTTGGTATCGATATTATAGAGCATGGCGGTAAAATCGTTTTCTTGAGTTCCTTTTTCGATATATCCGATTTCTATGCCGTTGATTACCGGCTCTGATAAAACATTGCCAAACAAAAAATCCGATATTCCGGTTTTGATATCATAAAACCATGTTTGGCGGTCATCATTTATTTTAGTTTCATATAAAAATCCTCGGTCCGGAACCGCCGCCAACATTCCGGTGTTCCCATCAATGTCAATCTCGGTCTCGCCGTTTTGATCGGTACAATACAGATGAGATATATTATCCGTGTTCCTGATTCCGCTGTAATAGAGCTTTCCGCTTAGCACAACAGGCGAACAAATCCACTCAAAATAATCCCGTTGTTCTTTGTTGAGGGCTTCGTAATACGCTGTCGGATCGGGTGTAATCTGTTTTTGCTCACCTGTGCTTAATTTAAACAGCCAAATCCCGGCGCTGTTATAAAAGTAAAGCGTTTCATTATCCAAAAACCCTTTTCGATAATCATCCATCCCGTACTGCTGCCCGAATTTTTCATCGGGCTCAACATAACGAATCAATTCTCCGGTATTTGCTCGATATACCCCATAACTATAGTTGCCATGGTTATCAACGATAGTAACCGCTATTTTTTCCCCGTTCGGTGAAAGAGAAAAACTCGAAGTTTTATCCGTGTTAAACGTATCTGACACAACAAAACTTGCCCCATCGCCGTTCTCGACATCTCGAATATGAACGCCATCCTCGGCATAATAGGCGAGGATGTTATCGGCAACCCACGCTGCACCTTTGACTCTTACCTGTGCGGGCAAAGTCACTGCCGCAGATGCAGTGACCGAGGGGGTGGTAACCTCAGTAAAAACAACAGCAGGTGTGCAAGATGTGAGCGTTATAAAGATTACGATGATAAAAGTAAAACATATAAAAGGTCTAAATCTCTTCATTGCAATCTCCGCCTTCTTTATTGATTAATTTCATCATACCACAGACGGCTTTGATTTGCAATATTTTTACATATGGGTTTCAACTGCCTTGTACGCTTTGAATATTTTCACCTTTTGTGCCCAAGAGCTTGATTGTCCTGTTACATTTGATAAAAACGGTATATGAAGCAAGATCATAAAACGCATGAAATATTCTGATTATCCCTTGAAAAACCGCTGAGTCACTGGTAAAATAGATACAGATATCTCAGTAAAAAAACAGGGGGGATTCCTTTGTACCGTACCTCACAAAATCAAGTGTTTGAAATTGCACTGACAACCGCTAAAATCTGCCGAGACCCTTTTAATAATATCGCCGTATTCGGTATCTTTACCGCGCCTGACGGCACGATTAAAAAAGTACCCGCTTTTTGGGTGGGCGGCCATGAATGGCGCATCCGATACAGTTCGCCGCTTGTCGGAACGCACAAGTATGTCACGGTCTGCTGCGACGATCGAAATCCGGATTTGTGCGGCAAAACCGGAACCATTGAAGTTACGCCCTATACGGGTGAAAATCCTCTCTATCAACACGGTGCGATACAAAAGAACAGCGGTAATAAATATCTTGAACATACCGACGGAACGCCGTTTTTCTGGCTCGGCGACACCTGGTGGATGGCCTTTACCACCCGTCTTTCATGGCCGGAGGGATTCAAAAAACTGACGGCTGACCGCGTTGAAAAGGGCTTCTCTGTCGTTCAAATCATCGCGGGGCTCTATCCCGATATGGAGCCGTTTGACGAGCGCGGTGCAAACGAAGCAGGCTTCCCGTGGGACCCGGAATTCAAGGCAATTAATCCGGCCTACTTTGATGCGGCGGATAAAAAAATTCAATATCTTATTGAACAAGGGATTGTGCCCTGTATTGTCGGTTGCTGGGGCTTTTTTACGGGTTTTGCGGGCGTCGAAAATATCCGAAGACATTGGAATTATCTGATTGCGCGTTGGGCGGCCTATCCGGTGGTCTGGTGCATCGCGGGCGAGGCGAATATGGCCTTTTACGACGACCCCGATTTGGTCTCGGGCAAGATCACCTATGAACAATACATCCAAAAAGCCCGCAGAGAGTGGACGGAACTGACCCGCCATGTCAAGAAAAGCGACCCGTTCAAGCGGCTGATCACGATCCACCCGACCCAAAACGGCCATGAACAGCTCGAGGACGAGACCCTGCTCGATTTGGATATGCTCCAAACCGGACACGCCGGGCCGCTCTCGCTGCTGCCGACCATCAAGCAGGTCAAGGCGGCGGTTGACCGCAAAAAGATGCCTGTTATCGACTCCGAAGTCAACTATGAGGGCATTTGCGGCTCAAGCGGCGCTGATATTCAGCGTTATTGCTTCTGGGCAAATGTGCTCACGGGCTGCTGCGGACACACCTACGGGGCAAACGGCATCTGGCAGTTAAACACCATCGGCAAGCCCTACGGCCCTTCTCCGCACGGCGCGACCTGGGGCGATACCCCGTGGCAGGAGGCCTACCAGCTGCCCGGCTCCAAGCAGATCGGTGAGAGTAAAAAATTTTTGATGCAATTTGCATGGCACAAATTCGAGCGCCATCCCGAATGGGTGAAAAAGCCCTGTTCTTATACCGATCTGGACGGTATGTTCTGCGCGGGTATTCCCGGCGAAGTCCGCGTGGTCTTCTGCCCGTTCTTCGGCGGCGACTTCTGGGGTGAGAACACCATCACGAACATCGAGCCGGATGTGCGCTATAAAGCTATGCGTTATTACCCGATTTCGGGTGTGACCGAGGACTACGGTGTGATCACGCCGAAAGCGGACGGCAGTTGGACTCCGCCGCGCAACCGCTGGTTCGGCGACCATGTGATTGTGCTGCAAAAAGCGGAATAAACATCGGAAATATAGGACTTAACCATAATCCGCCGAATCGCAGTACATAATATAGGACATTAAATAAAATATAATAAATATTGCGAAGCCACTTGAAAAACAAACGGTAAGTAGCTTTGCATTAGGTAAAACCACTTTATTTATGCCTTGAATTGAAAGTGGTTTTACTTCACATAGAACATTTAGGGGGGCGAAAAACGATGCGTGATCGGGTGATTTTACACTGTGACTGCAACGCGTTTTTCGCCTCTGTCGAGTGTCTGCACAACCCGCAGTACTGCGAGGTTCCGATGGCGGTTGCGGGCGACGAACAGACCCGTTCGGGCATCATCTTGGCTAAAAATGAGCTCGCCAAAAAGTGCGGCGTCGTCACTGCCGAGACCATCTGGCAGGCGCGCAAAAAATGCCCGGGGCTTTTACTCGTCCCGCCAAGACATGGGGAATATCACAAGTTTTATTTAAAAATCAACGATATCTACCAGCAATACACTGAGCAGGTTGAACCGTTCGGCATCGACGAATCGTGGCTTGACGTCACGGGAAGCCAAAAGTTGTTCGGAACCGGGCCCGAGATTGCCGAGACACTGCGCAACCGCATTAAAAACGAGATTGGACTGACCATTTCGGTTGGGGTCTCGTTTAACAAAGTGTTTGCCAAACTCGGAAGCGATTATAAAAAACCCGACGCGGTCACGGTGATTACCCGC
>CAZTDA010000119.1:0-6489 GCA_964612155.1 uncultured Eubacteriales bacterium
TACTTTGATGGTCGCAATTTCACGGGTCCGCTCGGAGATATTGATGTTGGTCAGATTATAAACCACCACAAACGCCAGTGCACCTGCCGCTATCAACAGCACAAAGATGATAATATTGATGCTTTCAATGGTCTCGGTGAAAGTCTTTTTGGCCGAATCAATGTTGACGATGGACAGAATCGAGCTGTCTTTTACCAGCCAATCGGAAACAAACCCTTCAAAATCCGTCATCTTGTCGCTCTGCGCACAGGAGATGGTATTAAATGCGATCTCTGTACCAAAAGTTTTTTCGTACAGCGCGGGTGACATATAAAAATAGTGGTAGATATAATTTTCCGCAACACCGGATACGGGCACTGTATACTGCACTTCATTCACGGTGAATGTGACGGAATCTCCGGCTTTGACACCGAGTATCTCAGCCAGTTTGTCGGTGACAATTACGCCTTTGTCACTGAGCTTCAAAATTTCTCCGCTCTTTGGGTCTCGCAGGGTAATCAGACGCTCCATTTGCTCAATATCATTGGGTGCCATGACAAACAGATTTTGAATCGCTTCCCCGTTCTTATCTGCCTCAACAGCGAGGATTTTTGAAAACAGTTCCTCGCTCAGTCGGTCGTCTTCGGCAAATTGCCGACCCATCGCATCTGCCTGATCGCCTGTCAGTTCCTTGGAAAGCGTAAACATGATCTTATAGCGGTTGATTTCTCCGTATTGTTTATCCACAATCGGATTCACGCCGTCACGCATGCCGAATCCCGCCACAATCAAGGCCATGCAGCCCGAGATGCCGAGTACTGTCATCATCAGCCGCAGTTTATAGCGGAAAAGATTGCGAGCCGTGATCTTTTGTGAAAAACTCATTGCCGACCAAAGCCGCTTCCAACGTTCCATTAGAATCTTTTTGCCGCTCTTCGGCATTTTCGGGCGCATTAAGGTAGCGGTCGGACGCTTCAACTCTCTGAAACAGCAATACCAGGCCACCATCACGGTACACAAAAGCGCAACAAACACCGACAGCAATGACATATCCCAAGGGACTTGGAGATCGATGTCGGGCAGGCGGTAGAGGGCCTTATATGCGCCGATGATTACCCTCGGTAAAATCTGAATACAGACCACTTGCCCGAGCACGCTGCCCAAGATACAGGCAATGGCGGAATAGATCATGTATTTTCCCGCAATCTGGGCTGACGAGTAACCCAGTGCTTTATAAGTACCGATTTGAATGCGTTGCTCATCGATCATGCGGGACATGGTGGTTAAACAAACCAACGACGCGACCAGCAGAAAAAACACCGGGAAAATTGCGGCGATGGCGTCAATGCGTTTTGAGTCCTGATTAAATCCCGCATAGCTTTGTACGACATCATCGCGGGTAAAAGTGTACCACTTGCCGGATTCAACTTCACCGAGCATATTCTTGATATTCCGAATGCGATTGTTTCCGTCGGCAATTGAACTATTGGCTTCGGCAAGGGCATCCGTGTACTCTTTGTATCCGTCGTCGTATTCTTTTTGTCCTGCGGCCAATTGCACTTCGGCTTCTTCAAGTTTCTTTTTCGCTTGTGCAAGTTGATCCATAGCGGAGCTCTTTTGCTTTTGAAATTCCCTTTCACCTGCTTTTAAGTCGGCTTTGGCGGCGTCCAGCTTTAATTTACTCGCCTGTAGTTCCTCTTTCGCTTTTTTTAATTCCTTCTCGCCATTCTTGTATATGACCTCTCCGCTGCGCAGTTCCCCTTCGGCTAAAGCGAGTTGTTTTCTGGCATTTCCCAACTCTAATTCGGCTTGTTCCAATTGCTTTTTTGCGGCATTTAATTCTGCCTCAGCTTCTTTAAGACGATCTTCGAATTCCGAAAGTTGCTTCACGGCGTTTTGGAGTTCTATTAATGCTTGTGCGCCCTGATCTTCAGCGTTTTCCACGCGCTCAGCCGCAGCACGTACTTGCTCTTCCAGCAAAGCAATTATTTCCGGTTCGGCTCCGTCACTGTTTCGATATTCCTCGAGTGCGGATAATGCCTTCTCATAAAGCTTTTGCGCTTCTTGTTGATCAACTTCATCTCCTTGAACTGCGGTTTGTGCCAAAACGACAGCTTCCAGCGCAGTATCATATACCTCTTTGGCTTGATCATACTTCTTTTTGGCTTCCATATATTGTGTGAGCCCGGCATTATATCGTTCTAAGTTTTCCTCGTACTCGCCTTTACCGAGTTCATATTGCTTCATACCGTCATCTAACCGATTACGTGAATCCCTGAGCTGCGCTTCTGCTGCATTGTATTTTGATTGGCCATCAGCCAGTTGCCGCTCGCCTTCAGAAACTTGTGTTCTGCCTGCATTCAACTCCGCCTCGGCTTTCTTGAGCTTAGAGTCGGCATCACTTACGGCTTTGTTGTATTCCGCCCAACCGGCAGCTATTTCGGCTCGCGATTTTTCCAACTCTGACAAAGCATCCTTCAGCTGTTGGTTGGCGGTGTCAAGCTGAAGGTCCGCACTTTCTTTCTGTGAATTAAATTCATTCTCCGCATCGGAAATTTGATCTTTGATGTTCTGCAAAAACTGTGCGTAACTGATCTTTCCGGCAGCATCAATTTGAACCGACAGACGGCTGATATCGGCATCATACTGCTCATCGAACGCGGTGACGCCCGCAGAACGGTTCATTAAAACATATAGTTCTGTATAACGCGGATATTTAAATTCACCGGCCGGCAGCATGATGTAATAGGTGATCACGCCGTTTCCGATAGAAGAAGTGCCGTAGGAATAGGAGATGTGCTGCGGAGATTTGATCAACCCTACCACCGTGTAACTTGTGCTCGAAATAATGGTGTCGGTAGCCGTTGTTCCGGTAGAATCGGAAAACCGGATGACATCGCCGAGGGCAATATCCGGATCACGCATGCGATAAGGCGCGGCAAGGCACTCGCCGGAATTTTCGGGCATTCGTCCGGCAATTAATTGAATGTTGTTCACCGTTTCCGTTTCGCCCTCTATCGGCAGTGCGGCGACACGGGCTACGCAATTGCCCGCTTCCTCCATCACAATTAAATCCGCGGAATAAGAGGGCATTACCCCTTTTACACCGTCAAGCGCGCGGATTGCTTTTACATCGGTATCGTCAAAACCGACGGTCGAAAGCAACTCCAAGTCCATCAGTGCGGAGTCGTTAAAATAGTTTTCGGCTGTGGCGCGCATACTGGGCGCGGTCGCTTTCACACCCACAAAAAATCCGACGCTCAGAAAGGTGATTAAAGCGATGGAAATGAATCTTTCGCGAGAACGCAAAATTTCCCGACAGGTGTCCTTCATCAGCGTTCTTGATTTCATCTCCGCTCCTTTTTGCGCGCCAAAAAAATCTCCTCGCGGCCTACCATTCCAACTCCTCCACACTGACAGGCGAAGGGTTGATGTCGATGGATGCCACCGAGCCGTTGCGCATGCGGATCACGCGGTTTGCCATCGGTGCGATGGCCATGTTATGGGTGATTAAAACCACCGTCATTTTTTGCCGTTTACAGGTCTCTTGCAACAGCGCAAGAATCTTTTTTCCGGTGATGTAATCCAGCGCTCCGGTCGGTTCATCGCACAACAACAGTTTCGGATTTTTGGCCAGTGCGCGTGCAATGGCAACCCGCTGCTGCTCGCCGCCCGAAAGCTGCGAGGGAAAGTTATGTACACGCTCTTGCAAACCCACGCTGGAGAGCACCTCCACAGCGTTGAGGTCACTGTTGCAAATCTGTGAGGCGAGTTCCACGTTTTCTGCAGCGGTCAAATTCGGAATTAAATTGTAAAATTGAAAAACAAATCCGATGTCCATACGACGATATTGAATCATTTTGGATTCAGAAAGCTCGCTGACCTTTTTTTCATCGACGATAATGTCGCCCTCATCGCAGTTGTCAATGCCCCCGAGCATATTTAATACGGTGGTTTTACCTGCGCCGCTGGCTCCGGAGATCACGGCGAACTCTCCCTTATCGATGGTAAAATTGACACCGTTAGCGGCCGCAATAGTTACTTCGCCCATTTGATATCTTTTACAGACATCTTTAAATATGATATATGGCTTCATCCAAACCTCTCGACTCTCAAAATTTAATGAACTCGGCTTCAGTTCTGGCGCACTGCGGTTTCTTTTTCAAGGTAATCAATCAAATCCCCGATGTATTGAAAATTAATCACTTCCCGCTCCGGAATTTCAATATTAAATTCTCTTTCCAAAACCGTGACCAGATGGATGAACTCCAATGAGTTCAATCCCAAGTCCTTGCGCAATTCGGTCTCGCGGGTAATTTCCGACAGATCCGTGACCACATACTCGGACAGAAGCGTGATTAACCGTTCTAACATGATAAACCCTTCTTTTCTGTTTTTTTATATGGTGATGCCTTCCCCGAAGGCGGACTTGTTTTGTTCCTCGATGACCTTATGGCGAATGACTTTTTTGGTGGTCGTTCGTAAAAAGTCGTCTTGTGTAATGAACAGCTGATGTAATTGCTTATATCCGGGCAGCAGTTTATTGACTCTGCGGATGTCCTCGGCGACCATTTTTTCAATGGTCTCCTTATCCATCTCAAATGCCTCCACCTCAATCTTCAGCGCGGCTGCGATGGTCTGCATCATCGCTCCTTTGATCTGATAATTATAGGAGTAAACCACTGCGTCTCTGACATAGGGCATTTGTTGAATGATCTTTGCCTCAATCTCCTCCGGATGCACGTTTTTGCCGTTGTTCAGAACGATCAGATTCTTTTTTCTGCCGACCACCGTGAGCGTTCCGCCTTTCAGCTTTCCGTAATCACCGGTTTTCAGCCAGCCGTTATTAACCGTCAAAGCCGTCGCTGCTTCGTCTTTATAATAACCCAGCATAACGGTATCGCTTTTCACCATGATCTCGCCGATTCCGTTTATATCGGGCTCATCAATTTTCAACTGCACCGATGCCACCGGTTTCCCGACCGATTTGGGGTGTACATGCGCTTTTACATTAAAAGATACTGCGGGAGAACACTCGGTCATGCCATAGGCGGTGACGATATTAATTCCCAAGCTGTAAAGACCGCGAACCACTTCGGGGTCAACCGCCGCACCGCTGCAAATAACCAGTTTAAATTTGCCGCCCAAATTTTCTATCAGCTGTTTAAACAACACTTTACGAATGTCAATGCCCACCGCAAGCATCATATTGGAAATTTTGATTGCCGCTTGCAAGTCCCTGACGCGATCCTGCCGTTTTGTCTCCGCCCAAATCGTTTTATACAGCGTCTCTAAGAAAAGCGGAACCGCAACCGTCATTTCGGGTTTTACTATTTTCATCGTCTCGATCAGCCGCTTTAAGGAAGGGCAGATATAAATGTTAAGCCCGTGCAGGATGCCGGGAAGGATATGACAGTTCAACTCGATTGTATGGTGGAAGGGCAGCATGGAAAACGACTCGGGTTCACAGGGCGTAATTTTGATGATATTATCGACATTGGTACAGATGTTTTTATGGCTCAGCATAACACCCTTGTTCGGACCGGTCGTCCCCGAGGTAAACAGAATTACCGCCGTCTTTTCACGGTCGATCTGCCTGTCCAAATAACGACGGTCACCGCTGTTTATCAATTCTCTGCCGTGTCGGAGCAGCCCGTACAATGTGTCGCATTCATTCACACCCGGGAGCGATCCCATCGCAAAACACTTCATTCCGGTGCTTTCCATCTTCTTTGCCAAACTGCGATAAGAACAGGAATAAAACAGCGCAGTTGCATCGCCCTTCAGCGTTAAACTTTTTAGATCCTCATCAGTCAATTCTTTATCTAATGGGACAATTACACCCAGACCGCACACCACCGCCATATAGGTGATAAACCACAAATACGAATTTTCACCCACCAGTGCGATATGCGCATCCGTGAACCCGTAATCAAGCAAAGCGGTGCCCAATGCGTTGACATCGTTGATGATATCACGACACGAATACCCGATGATCTCGTTGTTACTGGTTTCACGCAGAGCGGTTTTATCGCCGTATAACAACAGCGACCGATGCAGCAGTTCCCTCAAATCCGACAGCGGACCCATTGCCGTAAGCGACTTTCGCTCGACAAAGTGTGCATAACGATTCTTCATGGTTAAAAACCTCCGCTTAATTTTGATCGACCGAAGTCCCCGGTTTTTATAAAAAAAAAGAAAACGCCGACAATGTATAAAAAGCAGACACGAGCACATCCTATGTTTTATCATACAAGTTAAATTACAACTGTCAATCACTATTTTTGGCACAAATAGGGAGCTTTTGTCGAACTAAATCACATTAATAGCTCAATCATTTTAAACGATAAAACTCACAAAGTTTTCTTAAGAATTTTGAAATAAAAACTGAGTTCGACAACTTTTAAAAATATAATTTTTCCACTGCGCAATATTTAGAAAAACCGAAAACACTTTTATTATATTAACATTTTTTAGTGACATTTTTGGTTACATTTTCCGGGTTTTTTT
>CAZTDA010000120.1:0-6484 GCA_964612155.1 uncultured Eubacteriales bacterium
CACTTAGAACAAAAATCAAAAAAGCAAAGAAAGACAACTGACAAACACAAGCGGTACGGAATGACAGATCGTGTTCATTTTTACGATGTTTTTGCATAAAATAAAGTCGTGACGGACAATGGGGTTCGTGCTGTAAATTTATTTACGGCAGGTCCCCTTTGTTTTTTTGAAAGGAGCGGCATTTTATGTGCGGCATCGCGGGGTTTTGTGATTTTCATAACGATTTTCTCTTTGAACGGGAAGAACATATTGCAATTTTAAAACAAATGCGGGAGTCGATTGCGCACCGGGGACACGACCAGACTGGTGAATTTTTGCGGGAGAATGTCGGGCTGGCGCACACGCGGCTCTCGATTCGCGACCTCTCGCGCGGGGCGCAGCCGATGAGTCGCAGCAAAGACGGGTTTGAATATGCCATCGTATATAACGGCGAAATTTACAATGCACAGGAACTGACCGACGAGCTGAAAGCGGCGGGGTATGAATTCGAGACCACCTGCGACACCGAGGTCATTTTGAACGCTTACATCGAGTACGGCATGGACTGCGTCGGCAAACTGAACGGGATTTTCGCCTTTGCGGTCTGGGACGAAAAAGAGAAACGGTTGGCGCTTTTCCGCGATCACGCGGGGGTCAAGCCGTTGTTTTACACGATCAAAGATGGGCTGCTTGTCTTCGGCTCGGAGTTGAAAGCGCTGTTTGCGCACCCGAACATCGAACCTGAATTGAACTTCGACGGTCTGCGCGAGGTGTTCGGCATCGGTCCGGCTAGGACGCCCGGCTGCGGTGTGTTCAAGGGAATTTTTGAGCTGGAACCCGGCTGCCGCGCGGTGTTTAACGAGAGCGGTTTTCACAGCGAAAAGTACTGGGATTTGACCTGTAAAGAACACACCGACAATTACGAAAAAACCGTCGAGACCGTCTCGTTTTTGGTGCGTGACGCAATCACGCGGCAAATGGTTTCCGACGTGCCGATTTGCAGCTTTTTGTCAGGCGGAGTCGATTCAAGCATCGTAACCGCCGTCGCCGTGAACGCATTGAAACAGGCGGGCGCGAAATTAAACACTTATTCGTTCGATTTCTCGGGAAATGACCGATATTTTGCCGCGAATGCTTTTCAGCCCGAGCGTGATAAGCCCTATGTCGATTTGATGTTATCCAAAGTTGACACCAATCATCGCTATCTGGAGTGTGACGAAACGGAGCTTGCCGATCTGCTGGGAGATTCGATGATTTCTAAGGATTTGCCGGGGATGGCGGATATCGATGCGTCGTTACTATATTTTTGCGGGCTGGTCAAACAGCACAACAAGGTCGCGTTGACAGGAGAATGTGCGGATGAAATTTTCGGAGGATATCCGTGGTTTTACCGGGAGGATTTGATGGCAGACGACGGTTTCCCGTGGTCGAAGAATCTCGCAACCCGGCAGTGTTTATTGCAGGACGGTTTTACCAAAAAACTCGAACTTGCCGATTATGTCAATGACACCTACCGGGCTTCGGTCGCTAAAGTGCCGGTTTTGCAAGGCGAATCGCCCGAGGAACGGCGGCGGCGCGAGATCACTTACTTGAACATCAAGTGGTTTATGCAGACGCTGCTCGACCGGATGGACCGCGCGAGTATGCATTCGGGGCTGGAGGCGCGTGTGCCGTTTGCCGACCACCGGATTATGGATTATTTGTTCAATGTGCCGTGGACAATGAAACGTCGAAACGGCATTGAGAAATCGCTGTTGCGCGACGCGTTTAAAGACGTGCTGCCGCCGCAGTTGTTATTGCGCAAAAAAAGCCCGTACCCTAAGACCTACAACCCGAATTACGAGCGGTTATTAAAAGAAAAACTGCTTGCGGTTTTGTCCGATGCGAATTCGCCGATTCACGCGTTTATTGATAAAAAGAAGGTCGAGAGTTTTTTGAAAAAGCCCGCCGAGACCGGCAAGCCGTGGTTCGGGCAATTGATGGCCTCGCCGCAATTGATGGCGTATGTGCTGCAGTTTGAGGAATGGTTGCGGGTGTATCAACCGAGGATTTGCCAAGTGTAGAGTGTAAAACGTAAAGTTCAAAGTGACAAATCAGTTAGCAGTTGACAGTTAACAGTGAACAACGGCGGTATTTTGCTTTTCCGGGAATGTCACTGTACACTTTTAACTGCTAACTGTTAACTTACACTTATATTCCCCAGTGTCATTCCGACATTGGCGTGAATCACCAGATCGGCGGTGTTGTCGAGCGGGGTTGCATCGCGATTGATGAGGACGAGGTTGCCGCCGTGAAAATAACGGAGCAGACCTGCCGCCGGATAGACGGTCAAACTCGTGCCCGCGACGATCAGCGTATCGGTTTTGGCGATTGCGTCTACCGCCCCCTCTACAGTGGCGGTGTCCAGCCCTTCTTCATATAAAACCACATCCGGTTTAATAGTGCCCCCGCAGGTGCACTTCGGAACACCGAGCGCGTCGCGGACATAGGGTAAGTCGTAAAACTTGCCGCAATTCATACAAAAATTCCGGTGAATGGAGCCGTGAAGCTCAAAAACGATCTTGCTTCCGGCGGCCTGATGCAGGCCGTCGATGTTTTGAGTGACGACGGCTTTCAGCTTTCCGGCGCGTTCGAGCTCGGCGAGTTTGAGGTGGGCGGCGTTGGGTTTAGGCGAATAGGAGAGCATTTTTTCGCGGTAAAAGCGATAAAATTCTTCGGTATGCGCAATAAAAAACGTGTGGGAGAGAATGGTCTCGGGCGGGTAATCGTATTTTTGATGGTACAAGCCGTCTTTGCTGCGGAAATCGGGGATGCCGCTCTCCGTCGAGACCCCGGCACCCCCGAAAAAGACGATATTCTTGCTTTGGTCGATGATTTGTTGAAGGTCGTTGAGCATATAATCCTCTTTTAGTAAGTGTAAAATGTAAAATGTAAAGTTTAAAGCGAAATGACCACAAAAGGTGGAGCGGAAGGAACGACCTCTTCAAAAAATCCGTGCGCGTATTTTTTGCCACCCCTCCAAAGAGGGGAATTTATAGTGACGAGGTGGTGGGCCGGGAGACCACATAGGGTTGCCCCTACATGTCACTTTAAACTTAAAATTTTACACGTTACACGATTCATATACTGCCCCTTTTTCTATGATTTCTTTCGCATCATGGAAAGAAGCTAATTCTTGAATTGCAAAATCAATCCCTTTATCATTATTAAAAGCGGGATTGAATATATTTTTTTCTTTTATGATAAGTTTTTTTGTCTTCCATTCCATTTTGCAATCTATATAACCTACAAATTGGTTTCCTACAAGGATTGAGAGAGGCCATTTCATCCCCTTTATCTGAAAATACTCGAAGGAAAATGAATAATCAAAAAATGTATCAAGCCAATTTTTATCCCTGACAATTGTGTCCATTGGTGAAATCAGTCGGACTTGGTCGCTATCCTCGGTACGTTTAGTATTTAGTAAGTCCGTTTTGGACAAATGGATATAGTAATTCTTGCGACCGATTTTAGTTGGAATCTGCAATATCTTCTTCTCGGATACCAGTTCTTGAAAAACAGGTGAAATATCCTTGGTCGCAATACCGGATATGTGCGAAATGTGAACCGGATCGGTTACCCCTAAGGCAGCAATTAATTTTTCAACCATACAAGTTATGGCCTGTTTGTCATCAATTACATGATTAGGCCACTGGGTGATGCCTACATTTTCTTTTAAAATATAAACCGGCTCTTTGAAAGTTCCCGGGTTTCGCCCGCAGGTCAAAAGATCCCTCTTACGTACTAATCTATAAAAAGCGCGGAATATGGGCAATTCGTAATTGTGGTCGTGTTCTTTTCTGTATTTATGCCATTCATAAGATAAATTCAAATGCTCCCAAATTTGATTGGGTGTCATCCCTTGTAATCCTGTTAAACGCTCCTTTAATTCACTTTCCGCGGATTGGTCTTGAGGATTATCCGCGGCCCTAAGCCAACTTTCATCTGAACTTCCCCATCTTACAATCCCTTTGGTGGCGGCATGGTATAATGCATATTCATTATATGGTACAAAAAACATATTCCGTCTGAATGCGAATGTTTCTATCACCTTAAATTCCTGATATGCTGCGATATCCAATTGATCTGCGGTAAAGTCCTTTTTCCGATTCCAAAGCATCATATATTGATTTAAATGTATAGCAGGGTACGGGTCATATTGTAACCCACAGATATCCGATACAATATCCTCTATACTTTCAGAACTTTTCTTTACTAAGTGTTGACTTTCCAAAATGATGTTGCGTAAAACACTTTTATCATAAACTGCATTACTCATAAACACACCTTTTTCTTGTCTTGACGAGGTGATTGCTTTGGCGGATGATTTGTTGGAGCGTCATGTTGTTCTTAAATACTTCTTTTGGGCAAGTGAATTGTGAAAAGGGAAGAGGGAAGAGGTTAGGTATCGCTGTGGCGGGAGATTTGAATCCCTGCGGGGGAACCACCCCGGCGCTTTGCGCCACCCCTCCAAAGAGGGGAATTTAGAAGTGACGAAGACTTAGGACAACACCAGTACTTCGATTTGGTTTTATTTGTAAAATTTTCCGATATAAAATAATAATCCGATTAACGTCCAATCGGGATTCTCTAAATTAATGTTTTGGTCGGTTGAGTTTTTTACATCTTTCATCCATGCGCTGATTGATTCCAAATAGTCATTGATATTACGGTTTTCCCATTCATTTGAATTATTAATGAAATTCGTTTTAAGGATATCCAAGTATTTTATAAAATCATCTTTGCTTTTGATTTTTAAAATATGCTCAGGAAAGTCCATAATGATTCTCCATGATATAACAATTTTTGTTTTACGCCAGGTCTCTCGGATCGTCGGGGACGCCGACCCCTACGATTGTTTATATCTTGATCAAATTGTATTCGGTGCTTCCCAATCCGATTTTCTCGGCGTGGTCGGTGCCGACGTGCCAATCGGTGTGCGGATGCATGGTCTTGAAGTGGTCACCCAGCGATTTTTTGCCGTCGAGTACGCTGCCCGAAAGGACAGGGGCATTATTCACGGCATCGGCGCAGGCCACGTCGAGTGCGGTGGGGTCAAACGAGGCAAAGATGCCGATATCGCGGACGACCGGAGAGTCGTTTCCGCCGTGACAATCGCAGGCGGGCGTGATGTCCATGACAAAGCTGATGTGAAACGACGGTTTGTCCTTGACAACCGCGAGGGCATATTCCGAGATTTTTTTGCAGAGTTTACCGCTGGCGCTGAAATCACTCATGCGGATGGCGTCGAACGGGCAGATGCCGATGCAGCGCGCGCAACCGACACATTTTTCGTGGTCTATGTGCGCTTTTTTCTCGACCATGACAATCGCATCCTGACCGCAATTCTTGATGCACATGCCGCAGGCGCGGCATCTGGCGCTGCTCTGGGGTTTGCCGTCGCAGTGCATCTCGGTTTTTCCGGCGCGCGAGCCGCAGCCCATGCCGATATTTTTAAGAGCGCCGCCGATGCCGGTCTCCTCGTGCATTTTAAAGTGGTTCATCGAGATGATGATGTCGGCGTCGGCGACTGCACGACCGATTTTCGCCTCTTTGACCAACTCGCCGTTGATCGGGATTAACACATCGTCAGTGCCCTTGAGCCCGTCGCCGATGATGATCTGACAGCCGGTGGTGAGCGGCGAATAGCCGTTTTCATAGGCCGCGTCGAGATGGCTGACCGCGTCTTTGCGCCTGCCGACATACATGGTATTGCAATCGGTCAGAAACGGCTTTCCGCCTTTGCTCTTAACCGCGTCTGCAACGACTTTGGCATAGTTGGGGCGCAGAAACGCCAGGTTGCCCGGTTCGCCGAAGTGGATTTTGATGGCGGCATATTGGCGTTCGAAATTGATGTCATAAAAACCCGCGGCTTTTAAAAGCTCTGCCAGTTTGGTCAGGCGGCTGCCGCCGTGGGTGTTGAAGTCGGTAAAATAAACAGTTGAAGCCATGGTGATACCTCCGATAATGAATGATTTAATTTTACACTGCCTGACAAATAAAAGCAACTGGGAAGCCGTTCTTAACCAAAAAACTCATGCAGACATCACACTGCGGGTAAAATGAAATCGGGCGGCAATCGTTGTGACTGTTATACCTTATCAACTTGACATTGCGGTGTATTTTGGGTATTATATAAGCGGGAGGGTGTGAAGTTTTGTCAATGGAATTTCCAAAGCGAACCAAGCATCCTAAACCTGCGAGAGGGTGGTCAAAAGCGTGCGGCAAGGTCTCACAAGTGTGCGGATACAAGCGGTTCGGGACTGGGTGAAGGACAAAGGTTTACCGTCCTATCGCGCCGATCAAATCATTCAATGGGCGTACGGAAACGCCGAGTCCTTTGAGGATATGACGAACCTCCCAAAGGCGCTGCGCGATTCGCTCGAAGCGGATTTTTATTTACGCGAAGTTACAACCGACCGGGTTTTGTTGTCAGACGACGGCACAAAAAAGTTTATTTTTTCGG
>CAZTDA010000121.1:0-6482 GCA_964612155.1 uncultured Eubacteriales bacterium
CGCCCTCATCGGTACGGATCATATCATGGAGCACCCATTCGGCCCAGCGGATGCAGAAGTCGCGGTATTTGTCGTTGCCCGTCTCTTCATAGAGGTGCGCCATGGTCGAAAGCGGCGCCATGGTGTTGACGTTTTTCATGATCTTGTCTTCGTCGGGCATTTTGGAGTCAAACCACTCGATTAAATAATCAAGATATTTTTTTTCGCCGCTGTATTTATAATATTTATAGATGCCGTAAAGGCCGACGCCCTGAGACCAGTCCCAGATGTTCATATTGAGCAGAATGTTGGTGCCTTCGGTGCCGATTGCAATCAGGGTATCGATAATCTGTTCGCATTTTTGTTCGACAACCGCTTTGTTTTCCAGCATGATGTTAACCTCCGAACCATAATCGGGCGGATTTTATCCCATCCAAACCCAACTTACATTGTACCACGATAGCCCCGCGATGTAAACCCTGAATCACGAGAAAGCCGTGCCGAAAAAGTGATTTCGTCACACAGTTGATTTGTTGAATTCGCCTGTGTTTCAGGCGTCAGCTGACTGTAATATCATTAAAAAAACACAATCAGATATTGAAATTCAGCAGATGTTCTGGTATAATCTGTAATTAAAGACATCATATAGAAAAAGCGGTTATATTCATCACAAACATACAAAAGGAGGTCATTATGAAAAGAGTATTATCTGTCTTGTTATTTCTTTTGGTTATATTCCTTTTGTTCGCTTGTCAAAGTCCTGCCGTCACGTCAGAAGCCGCAACCTCTCTCGAGCCCTCGTCATCAAAGACTACAACTTCTCCCGAGTCCTCGGTGGGTGAACCGGCAAAACTATCATATGATCATACCCGTTTTAAAACAACACAAGAATTACTTGATTATCTTAAACAAAATTCAACCGAAAAAGAAATAAACGGTATAGAAATCCAAAATTTTATCAAAGATAATCAAATTACAATTTACGAACCGACTTTCACCCCGCCGGATGGTTTTCATTTAAGCAGTGTCGAAATCTGGACGGTATATGGATCTTACCATTATGCCACTGATGACTTAATTGATTATCTCGATATGATCAGAAGTTCTGCTTTGGCCGCTGTTGAATCAATATCACATCCTCAGTCATCATATGAAACAAAAGTCGAAAGTTTAATTACAAGTGAAAAAAACGTAAGCAGTGAAGATAGTTCAATCTCAGATACCATAGATGATTCAACTTATAGAGCAAAAAATATGATCATTTTGCAATGGTGCACGGAAAAATCGGAAACTCCTGGTGCTGCTTTTGCTTGGAGCATCAAAAATTTTGGTTTAGTTCCTCTTGATAATGTTGAAAACCATACATATTATTATTCCACCAACGGAGTTATTTACAGTATCTATTGGGAAACCGACGGGTATCTCTGTTTCGCGAGTGTCCCTGCCGTTTTGTTCAGCGAGGAAAATGTAGCTAAAATCTGCTCGTTTAAACCCGTTACGGTTCCGCTTGATTGAATCCTGTTTATATGGTTTAAATAAAAATCCGCTCTGCTGTTTAATCCAGTAGGGCGGATTTTTCGATTATTCTAAAACCAACATTTCAAACAGCCGCGTAGCGAAAAGCGCGTGCATTTCTCTGGTCGGGTGGTTGATGTAGTTGGCAAGCAGCGAAGTGATATCCGCACCGGCTTGTTCGAGCTTCTTCCAGTCGGCGTAGCAGTCGCACACTTCGACTTCGTTTTCCCGGCAGACCTGCCTTGCGCCGTCCATGTATAAATCCATCACGCCTTCGGTCTGCAAACGGCAGCAGGCGGCGGCCGCTTTGGCGCAGACTCCGTTTTCGAGATACCCCGTCCAAACCGAAGTGCACATCATATTCGGCGTCATAAAAATCGTCTTGATTTTAACGGTTTGCAGGCGACCGAATAACAGGCCAAGCGTCTTTTTATAGCCGTCCAGCCCCACCATTCCGCCGTGTACGTCGTTTAACCCGTAGCATACCACAGCGATATCGGGATTGTGGTCGATCACATCTTTTTGTACGCGCGAAAGACCTCCGGCGGCGCTGTCTCCGCCGATGCCCGCGTTGATGATCGTGACGGGGCACTTGGGGAAAACGGTTTCAAGCATCCGTTTGAGCCGCGCATGGTAGACACTTTCATAATCGACGGAGCCGTCAAAATGCCCCTCTGTTTCCCATGTCTCAAAGCAGCCGTGGGTCACGCTGTCGCCCAAGAACGCGATTTTCAAGGGGTTTTCCATGCGTTTGTCCGCTGCCTGCGCACAAACTTTTTCCAAAATTCCGTTCATTTGCTGTCTGCCTCCGGATTGATTTTTAAATAGTATATCACACACGCAACACCTTGGCAACGCCGTCGAATTATGTTAAAATCGAAACGGGTCTATATTAAAGGCGGCAAGGAAGCAAGTAAAATGAAAAAGAGTTTGAAAATTATTTCCGTGGTTATCGGGATTTTATTAACTGCATTTGCGTTGCTGCCGTGTTTTATATACGGGGTCATCAACATCGGCGTGTGGTTTCCGGCGCTGCTCGGGCTTTTTTTTGTCGCGCTTCCCGTCATCGCTCCGACTGCCGCAAAGCTGCTGAAGCGGGCATATAAACCCGTAAAAACCGTGTTTTGGTCGCTGTTTTGCATCGGAGCGGCCTATCTGGTGGTGATGATCACCGTTGTCGCCGCCGGTTCTTTTGTGCCGCCCGCCGCAAGTCCCGATGCCGTAATCGTGATGGGCGGCGGGATTAAAGATGACCGCCCCCAGTTGCTGTTGCAATACCGCCTCGATGCCGCCCGTGACTTTTTAACCGCACATCCCGATATAGTTTGCATCGTCAGCGGCGGCGAGGACAGCAACAGCGACCGCACCGAGGCCGACGTGATGAAGCAGTATCTCGTCGAAAAGGGCATCGCGGCTGACCGCATTTTAATGGAGGACAAATCTGGCGACAGCCACGAAAATATGAATTTCAGCGCCGAAATGCTCAAACAAAACGGACTCGGAAACAAAGTTGTCATTATCACCGACCGGTTCCATCAATACCGCAGCTCTCTTTACGCCAAACACGCAGGGCTTGACAGCACACCGTATTCCTCAAATAGCCCGTATATCCTGCAACAATCGTTTTGGGTGCGCGAGGCGTTCGCGATGATTAAATATTATATAATTACCGGTTAAATCAAAATCAATAAACAGTGACAGAAAGGGTAAAACGATGGCATGGGAACCGTGGACAGGTTGTTATCCGGCCAGTGAGGGCTGCAAGTATTGTTATTATTACGGGCCGCATTCCAAACGGTACGGACAAAACACAATCGTCAAAACGGATGATTTTTATAAACCGATCGAAACCGTCTATATGCCGCGCAAAAAAATCACAAAGCAAAAAATCGAAAGCGGAAAAAATGTAGCAACTTGTTTTACAACGGATTTCTTTTTGCCCGAAGCGGATGAATGGCGCGCGGAAGCGTGGCAAATCATCAAACAACGCTCCGATCTGATCTTTTTGTTTTTGACAAAGCGCATTGAACGGTTTACGGTCTCGCTGCCCGAGGACTGGGGTGACGGCTATGAAAATGTCCGAATCGGCTGCACGGTCGAGAACCAACGAACCGCCGATATTCGCCTGCCGCTTTATATTTCGTACCCCATTCGGCATCGCTTTATTGTCTGCTCTCCGCTGTTGGGTGAGTTGAATTTAAGTACTTATCTGCACGGGGTCGAAAGTGTCAACGCAAGCGGAGAAGCCGGTATCAACGCCCGCGAATGCGATTTTGATTGGATTGTCGGTTTGAGCGAGCAGTGCAAAACCGCCGGCGTCAAATTTACTTTTGCAAGCACCGGTGCATATTTTCGCAAAGACGGTGTTTTGCAAAAGATAAACCCCTATGTGCAGCGCAAAATGGCACGGGAGGCAGGACTTAACACGGTTACAGAGGATGAACTCACCATCGAATAATACTTAATAAACAACAAGCCGAAGGGGATTACTCCCATTCGGCTTGTTTGTCTTAATTATCCAAGCTCGTAGATTTTCGTTTACGCGAGCGCCGTGTATGCGATTGACAGATTGGTCAGAATCGTGGCTGCGGCGCTGCCCGTATAGGCGTAGATGCGCAAAGATGTGCAGCCGGAGAAGGTGGTGTCACCAAAGCTCAGCAAAGACCTCGGCAGCGTGATCGAGTAAAGCGAAGAACACTGAGCAAACGAATAACTGCCGATTTCGGCGAGTGCGTCGCCGAGAGGGATATAGGTCATTCTGCTGCACTCATAAAATGCCGAGTCCCCGATCCGTAAAACCGTGGACGGCAGCATGACGCTCGTGATTGAGCAGCGATAGAACGCATAATTATCGACAACGGTAATTTTAGTCGGAATGTTTACGGATGATAGCGCGATACAGTTATAAAACAACCGTTCCGTGATTTCGGTGAGTGCGTTGGAAAGATGAACCGAGTTCAGCAATAAACAACCGCTGAAGACCTCTTTACCGATGCTGTATATCTTGTCGGACATGGTCACCGAGGTGATGAAGGTGTTGTTTAAAAATGCACCGGTTTCAATGCCGGTCACCGGCAGATTCTCGATACGGTTGGGAATAATGACGGAGCTTGCAGTGCCGATATAGGCGGTGATTTTCACTTGATTGGTATAGACGTTGTAATTGAATCCCTCGCCCGTCCCGGTGCGCACAAAAGCGGTCGGCAGATAGCGGAGTGCATAATCCTGTGCCACCGTATTGTCAGGAGCGTCAAATTTCACATTCGGGCAGTTTTCAACCGCGTTATCTCCGATACGGATGATACTTGCTGGGAACACAACGGTTTGAAGCGCCGTACAGCCGACAAAAGCACGGGTCAGCAACGCCGTGAGATTTTGCGGCAGCGTCACTTTTGTCAGGGCGGGCAGATTGACAAATGTCTGCGTATTGATCACGGTCACGGTCTTGCCGTATAACGTTGTGGGAACCGTGATCTCTGCGTCACCGGATTTGCAGGAGAGGATGACAACATAAGTGTCATATACCTCGAATTTGTAAATCCCGTTGTCGATCTGATAGGGATAAGTGGCGGTAATGCCCGAATTTGCGGCGAATGTTGCCGCCGCACAACCGCTCGGAGCGGCGATACGGGCTTTGGTACTGCCATCGAACGAGCTCAATGAGATGGCGGCGACGGTGGCGGGAACGGAGACGAATTCAAGCGCTGTACAGCCGGAAAACGCCTTATCACCGATGGAAGCAATACCGTTTTCAATAGCTACCGAAATCACAGCGGTTCCCGCAAAGGCGTTCGCGCCGACAGCGACTACGGTTTTGCCGTCTATCACAGCCGGAACGGTAACCTCGGTTTTTGTGCCTTTATATTTGGTGATGGTGATGCCGATGGCGGTGATTTCGTAGTTAAACAGATCAGTTGAGCCGGTGATCACCTGCGGTTGAGAGGGCACCACCGAGGAAGTTTTTGAAGATGACACAGCCGACGAGATTTTAGATGACACTACAGATGAAGTTTTTGATACTTCGCTCACAACGGACGCAGGTGTAGAAACGACGGAACTGACTTCGCTGACGACCGAGATCTGTGACTGCGGTTGAATCGGAACGGTCGGCACCGAAGAGACATTCGGCAACGAGGAAACGGATTTGGTTCCGCATCCCGCAAACGCCGTTAAAATCATCACACATGCCGTGATGATAACCAAAAATTTTTTCATGACTGTTATCTCCCTTTAAATATAGTAGGATTTCTGTTTACCCCGTAGTTTCCATTATATAACAATAGAATATTTTGTCAATCCTTTTCAACGAAAAGATTGAAAAATTTAACATCGGCTTGACATCCCGGATAAGCGGCGTTAGAATAAATCTATTATTATTGAAAGGGATATTGTCATGAACCAAAAAGTATTGTTGATTTTAGTCGACGGGATGCGTCCAGACGCGGTCGCAAAGTGTGCGCATCCTTTTATCAAGGAACTTCAAAAACGCGGGAGTTATACCGCAGAAGCCCGCACGGTCATGCCGTCGGTCACGCTGCCTTGCCATATGTCGCTGTTTCACAGCGTGACACCGCAGCGGCACGGTGTTACAACGAACACCTATGTTCCGCAGGTTCGACCGATCAAAGGTCTTTTCGACGTGCTGCGTGCAAATAAAAAGGTCTCGGCCATGTTTTATGACTGGGAGGAACTGCGCGATCTCGGCAGACCCGATGCGCTCGCTCACGCTTGTTTTTATTCCGGCCACATTTACACCTACGAAAAGGCCAATCAGCTGATCACCGATGACGCGGTGGACTATATAAAAACGTATTCGCCCGACTTTGCCTTTTTGTATTTGGGCTTCACCGACGAGGCAGGGCACAATTTCGGCTGGATGACCGACGAATATATGCGTTCGGTCAACGAGAGTTGGAAGTGCATCGAACGGGTCGTTAAGGCGCTGCCCGATGATTATACGGTCTTTGTGACGGCCGACCACGGTGGTC
>CAZTDA010000122.1:0-6444 GCA_964612155.1 uncultured Eubacteriales bacterium
CGTCACCATCACCAATCAAAACTTTTTTAACGGCACCGACAGCACACAAAAAACCGAATGGTTGACGGCTCTGGGGCAAAGCGCCCCCGCAACCCTCGGCCAAAGCGCTCCGACACTGAACGTCGGCTCGCTCACCCTCGGTGAAAGCGGCTATCTCGAAACCGTCATCGAAATGGCAAAGAGCAAAACCCTCACCGGATTTGTCTATGTTGACAACTACGCCGATCTTTGGAAATTGGTCAGCGCGGGCGTGGCAATGCCGCTGGACTTATATGTTAAAGACAGTGAAATATGGGCGTCTTTGCCCGAAAACTTTAAAGCGGCGCTCACGGCCAACGGCTCGGTGTGGGGCATCCCTGCCAACGGCGAATATGTGCTGCCCTGGGTGCGCAGTTACCGCACCGAATGGCTCACGGAATTAAATCAGGCCGTTCCGCAGACCACCGATGAATTAAAAACTCTATTTACTTTGCTTGACGAACACGAGGAAGCCGGACTTTACAGTGTCAAAGCCGCCGGTCTTGCGGATATTTTCACGTCCTTCGGCGCACCGCTGACCTACGGTGGCCCGATCGGCTATAACGAGACCTACAGCGGCGTTGTCGATGCCATGCTCACCGAAGGCGCTAAAAATGCGCTCTCTTACATACGCGATTTGTATCAATCGGGTTTGCTCAACAGCGATTTCCTTGACACAAATTACGAAGAGCTCTCTAAAACCATGACCAAGGGCACCGCCGCAAGTACCTATTATCCGCTCGGCGGCGCAAAGCTGAATTTCGGCGCTACCCTCGCCAAGGAAAGCGATCTGACCAAATATCAAATCTATACCGAATCGACCGGCGGCCTCAACGGCAGTTCTGCGCCGATCACGGTCAAAGGCGGGGCATATTGCCTGCTCACCAACAGCGCGCAGCCGCTCGAAGTGACCCGTTATCTGCTCAAGATGCTCTGGGGCAGCGAGAGCAATTGGCTTTCAAGCAGCGTCGGTCTCACGGGCTACACCAAAACTGAGAGCGGTCTGATTCTCGATTATGCCGACAGCAGTTACACTTTAATCCCGCGCCCGAATCTCTGCGGTACTTTGCCGGGCATGTTCGAAGCCAAGGATTATCTGCGTTTTTATACCGACACCTCCGCCGAAAACAAAGAACTGGCACAAGTCGCCTCGGTGCATTACAACACGCTTCTCACCGAAGGGCTTGCCAACGGCGATTTCTATTTCCGCCATCCGCTGCTGTACGGCATCTCTTCTGCCACATACACCGAGAAATCTGAGGAGTTCAACGCCGCCTTCGCCGCACTGCTCAAATCGGCCATCACCGATCCGGCCGCTACGGTCGACGGTGCGTTAAGCACTTATAAGCAGACCATGCTGTCACTCGGCGCAGATCAAGTGCTCTCCGAAGCCAATGCCGCCTTCGGTCTCTACCCGCTCCAGTCCTACAATCCCGTTACAACTTCTTCTGCCGAATCTTCTGCAGTTTCCAAGTCTAAATAAAAATTAAAATCAAAATCCAATTTTAAAAAAGCAAATAAACAAAACAAAGGAACCAAAAAAATGAGGGAACTTGGCTTTGATAACAATGCCTACATCAATAAACAGACCGAACAGATTTTAAAACGCATCTCCGAATTTGACAATAAGCTCTATCTGGAGTTCGGAGGAAAGCTTTTCGACGATTATCACGCATCACGGGTTCTCCCCGGATTCGAAATCGACAGTAAAATCCGCATCTTACAGGGCCTGCGTGACCGCTGCGAGATCATCATCGTCATCAACGCGGGCGACATCGAGAAGACGAAGACCCGCTCCGACCTCGGCATCACCTACGACATGGACGTTTTACGTCTCATCGACAACCTCCGCCGTTTGGAGCTGCCCGTTACGGCCGTTGTGATCGCACAGTACTGCGGGCAGCCGTCCGCCGATATCTTTCGCAGCAAGCTGGAGCAGCGAGGCGAACGTACCGTTATTCACAGACCCATCAAGGGCTACCCGACCGATGTTGACCTGGTGGTCAGCGATTCCGGTTACGGTGCGAACCCCTATATCGAGACCACCAAACCCTTGGTGGTCGTGACCGCACCCGGTCCCGGCAGCGGAAAAATGGCCACTTGCCTATCTCAGCTCTATCACGAACACTGCCGCAATATCCGCGCCGGTTATGCAAAATACGAAACCTTTCCCATTTGGAACCTGCCGCTCAAACATCCGGTGAATTTGGCCTATGAGGCCGCGACCGCCGATTTGAACGATGTCAACATGATCGACCCGTTCCATCTCGAGACCTACGGAAAAACGGCGGTAAATTATAACCGGGACATTGAGATCTTCCCCATTGTAAAGACGATTTTAAACCGCATTATGGGCAGAGATCTGTATCATTCCCCCACCGATATGGGCGTCAATATGGCGGGATACTGCATCAGCGACGATCTTATCTGCCGCGAGGCCGCCAAACAGGAGGTCATCCGCCGCTTTTTCAAAAGCAGCTGTGACTGCAAACAGGGTTTAATTGACGCTTCCGCCGTTCAAAAGATCGAATTGATCATGAAAGAGCTTGACCTTCGGGTAGAAGACCGACCCGTTGTCGCCTGCGCGCTCGAGCGGAAAGAGGCCTGCGGACACATGGCCTCGGCGATTTGCCTGCCTGACGGTACTATGATCACCGGCAAAACCACGCCGTTGATGTCCTCGCCCTGCGCGATGATATTAAACGCCGTGAAACAACTGACCGGCATTGGGGACGATATGCTGCTGCTTTCTCCGCTTGTTTTAGAGCCGATGCAAAACATGAAACGGGAGATTTACGGTGAAAAGGCCTCTGCTTTAACCCTTGACGAAGTTGTGATTGCGCTCTCCATCACTGCCGCGACCAATCCGATGGTGGATTATGCCTACAAAAAATTGAAGGCCTTAAAGGGCTGTGAAGCGCACTCCACCTTTATCGTATCTGCCAATGATGAACGGGTGCTGCGGGGACTGGGCATCAACCATACCTGTGAACCCGTTTACCGTAATAAAAACCTGTATTATACTTGATGTTGCACTGCAACCCCCTGAAAGGAAGCGATCACCATGATGACAAGCCGCGAGATCGTGCTGGCCACGCTCAATTTTGAAAAACCCGAGCGCGTTGCGCTCAACCTGAAAGACCCCAACAATCCCGAATTCGACGACACCTGCTGGATCTCCGGCTCGCCCGACAAACAGTTTGACGGCAGCTGGAAAAAACCCGAAGAGTTGCTCTCGAAATATCCCGCCATTAAAAATTTTCGGGGCGAAGTGCGCACCGATGAATACGGCAACCTCTGGGGTCGTCTTCCGGGTGATTTCGGCTGCGGCGAAGTGCTTTACGGCGCGATTACCGATTGGGAACAACTCAAAAATTATCAATTTCCGCACATCTCCGACAAAGCGCGTTTTGCAAATTCCAAAGACGGTTTTGTCAAGGACAAATTCGCCATGGCGGGACTTCCCGGTTTTCCTTTCGCGATCATGCGCTACATCCGCAAGATGGAGTATTTTCTCGAAGATTTAATCTTGGAGCGCGAAAACGTGAACCTTCTCAACGAAATGGTCATGAAAGAGCTGCTCGGCATGATCGATAACTACGGCGCACTCGGTGTCGATGCGATTTTCACCTGCGAGGACTGGGGTACGCAAGACCGGCTCTTAATCAGCCCGGCACTGTGGCGCGAGGTCTTTAAACCGTCGCTCAAGCAGATTTTTGACCGCATCCATGAACACGGTATGTATGCGATTATGCACTCCTGCGGCTATATCTGGGAGATCTTGCCCGACCTCGTCGAAATCGGCGTCGACTGCATGCAGTTTGACGCGCCGACCCTGATGGGCATGCAGCGGGTCAGCGACCTGTTCGGCAAAAAGGTCACGATGTTTTCCCCGGTCGATATTCAAAAAGTGCTGCCCAATCCCGACCCCGAGGTCACCCGCCAAAGTGCCCGGGAGATGATCGACCTGTTCTGCCCCAAAGGCGGCGGCTTGATTTTAAAGGATTACGGCGATTATAAAACCATTCAAATCCCTCCCGAAAACGTCACCGCCATGCACGACGAGTTCATCACTTACGGAGCGAATCTGGCAAGATATTATTAATACAAAGTGAACAGTTAGCAGTTAAAAGTGTACAGTAATAGTCCCGTTAAAAATATAAATTGTTTTTGCCGCAGCAAACACCGAAACTGTTCACTGTCAACTGCCAACTGTTAACTGCTCTTAATACCGATAAATTTTCAATACTCAAAAGAAGGTGTTTTCATTGGAGAAAATTAAAGTCGCCATCATCGGGCTCGGACGCAGCGGGCGCAATATCCACGCCAAACATCTGGTCACCGACGACCGCTACCAAATCGTCGCGGCCTGCGATGTGCTCGCCGACCGCAGAGAGCGCGCCAAAGCCGAGTGGAACTGCGATGTGTATGCCGACTATCACGAGCTTATTAAACGTGGTGATATCGATTTATACATCAACGCCACCCACAGCGACACCCATTATTGTGTCACCAAAGACCTGCTCGCCGCGGGCAAATCGGTTGTTTCTGAAAAACCCGCCGCTAAACTGCCCGAAGAAGTCGAGGATTTGATCCAAACCGCCAAAAAGAGCGGCAGCAAGTTCTTTGCCTTCTTTCAGCAGAGCCGCAACGCGCCTTATTTTGTCAAAGCCAAAGAGATCGCCGACAGCGGGGTACTCGGCCGTATCGTCTTTGTACGCGTCGCTTTTGACGGTTTTTCGCGCCGCTGGGACTGGCAGACCGTACAGCGCAAAGTCGCGGGAAATTTGTATAACACCGGGCCGCACCCGGTCGACCAAGCGCTGCGTTTTTTGAATTACAACGGCATGCCCACGGTATTTTGCCATATGGATCGCGCCAACAGCTTCGGCGACGCCGAGGATTTTGTAAAAGTGCTGCTCAAAGCCCCCGAGTGCCCGCTTGTCGAGATTGATATCTCGTCTTGCTCGGCTTATCCGGACACCACTTATACCATTCAAGGCACCTGCGGCTCATTAAAGGGTACAATGGCGCACCTCGACTGGAAGTATTTCGATCCCAAAACCGCGCCGAAACAGGAACTTTTAATCACCCCCATGGTGGATGCGGAAAATATGCCCGCTTATCCCGCCGAGACCCTCAACTGGATTGAGGAGAGCTGGGATGTCCCCGCAGAACAGGCCGACCTATTTAAAACCATCAGCCAAAAATATTATGACTTGGTCTACGCTTCGTTGACCACAGGAGCCGAATTCCCCATCAAGCCCGAACAGGCCGTTCAGCAGCTCAAAGTGATCTGCGAATGCCACCGCCAAAACCCGTTCCCGGTTAAGTTCTAAGTTTTCTCCCAATCGAAAGGACATTAAATTTTTATGGAAAAACTGCCTTTTAAAATCGATTTATCCGATAAAGTTGCGGTTGTGACCGGTGCGGGCGGCGTGCTCTGCTCCGGCTTTGCCAAGACGCTGGCCGCTTGCGGCGCAAAAGTCGCGGTACTTGACCTGCGGCTCGAGGCGGCTCAAAAAGTCGCCGACGAGATTACAGCAGACGGCGGAATCGCCCTCGCGGTCTCTGCCAACGTGCTCGAAAAAGCGTCTTTGGAAACCGCTTGCAAAGAAGTTACCGAAAAGCTCGGCGTCTGCGATATCCTCATCAACGGTGCGGGCGGCAACAACCCCAAGGGCACGACCGACAACGAGACACTCTCGCTTGCCGACCTCGACAACCCGAATCTTCGAACCTTTTTTGACCTCGATCCGGACGGCGTGTCGTTTGTCTTTAATCTCAACTTCATCGGCACGCTGCTGCCGACGCAGGCATTCGCCAAGGATATGGCCAAAAAAGGCGGCGGCATCATTTTGAATATCTCGTCGATGAACGCCTTCCGTCCGCTGACCAAAATTCCGGCTTACAGCGCAGCGAAAGCGGCGGTCTCGAACTTCACACAGTGGCTCGCGGTGCATTTTGCACCGGTCGGCATACGGGTCAACGCCATCGCCCCGGGCTTCTTTGTGACCAACCAGAACTATAATCTCCTGTTCGACGCCGAGGGCAACCCCACGGCGCGTTCCAAGAAGATTTTATCCCACACCCCGATGAACCGCTTCGGCGAGCAAAAAGACCTGACCGGCACCCTGCTGTGGCTGTGCGACAACAACGCCTCCGGCTTTGTCAACGGCATTGTCGTCCCGGTCGATGGCGGCTTCGCGGCCTACAGCGGCGTTTAAAACAAGTGTAAATTTCAAAGTGTAAAATTCAGAGTATATAGGTGAAAGTCCCGTAGGGTTCTTGTAGGGAAAGGTCTTGACCTTTCCGATCGGACGAACGGTGTTCGTTCGCGAAAAGCGCCCGCACGGATGCATTCGCAATGATCTTCATATAAACAGCTCAAAAGGAATTTGCTTATGGATAAAACAAAAAAGTATG
>CAZTDA010000123.1:0-6399 GCA_964612155.1 uncultured Eubacteriales bacterium
CCGCCGGTCATGTCGTAAAGCTGTTCGAGCGCGTCAAACCACGCCGCGCCTGCCGCGACCCAATACCCCGCGCCCTCGTCGCAGCCGCCGTCGTCGTCATAGGTCTCGGTGAAAATGTCCAAGAATTCCAACGAGCGCTTGACCACGGCCTCGCGGGTGGCGGTGTCTTTGACGATCAGCGCCGTGACCGAGAGTACGTTCGAGACGATCCACGGGGTCCAGTTGTTGACAAATTCGGTGATCCACCGCATGGTGTAGGTCAGATACGGCTTAATAATACGGCGGTTCAACTCAAATTCCACCCGCTCGCGAATGAGCTCGGGAATCTCTGCGTCAATTTGGTCGCCGATTAAATACAGCACCCACGCCAAAGTCGCCGCAGTGGTCGCGCTGAACAGGTCGATGGCGACAATATGATCATCAAACACATCCGGCAGGGGCTTTGATAATAACGCTTGATCTTTTGCAATGTTGTGCGCTGGAATGACCCAACTGGTCTCCTCGCAAATGGCCCAAAGCAAGTCGATGATCTCGGGGATATAAATGCCTTTCTTCTCGCAGAGCTCGCCGAACGTGAGTGCGATCAGGCGTTCACGGCGCTCGTAATAGAGGGCTTGAAAATTCGAGCGGTTGCCGTTTTGCGAAAACTCACGATATAATAATGCCGGTAAAAACGGAATCGGCTTACCTGCCATCTTGTTTGCCCGCTCGATCAGCGCTTTTTGCTTTTGCGCCGGAATATCGGCGGCGGTTTTATTAATATCCGAAAAAGGTCTGTACTGATTAAACGGCAGCACCTTATAAATTGCATTCTCAAAAAACTTCATATATTTTTTATCCTCACCAAAACAATTTGATATCCGGTTTGATCAGTTTCGCCAACGCTTCCATGTAAAAATAATCGCCGAACAGAGTGCCCTCGGGCGACGGCGATTGACGCCAATTGTACATGCCGTCGCTGACCAGCGCCGTGGAGTTTTCGCCCTGCGCGGTCGTGTAGTTGTCAATCAAGGAGCAGACAATGGCCCTTGCCGCAGCGTCATACAGGGCTTTATCGGTCAGATACTTTTCGGCTCTCATCAGCCCGCAGGCGGTAATTGCCGCCGCCGAGGTGTCGCGCGGGTGACCGCTGCCGTCGCCGAACAGCAAATCCCAATACGAGACCAAATCAGACGGGAGCGCGTTTAAAAACACATTCGTGATGTTGTGCCAAAGCGGTAGTTTAGAAGTGTCGCCGCTGTCGTCAAAATAGAGCGGCAGCCCGTAGATACCCCAACTCTGCCCCCTTGCCCAGCAGGAGTCGTCAGAATAACCCTGCCAGGTCACACCGCGCGCGGGCAGCCCCGTGTTCGGGTCCATAAAAAAGGTGTGAAAGGTTGTCCCGTTTGCGCGAAACACCGTCTCAAACGCGGTCGTTGCATGCGATTTCGCAATCTCGGCATAACGCGGATTGCCGGTCTGTTTGGTCGCCCAAAACAGCAGCGGCAGATTCATAAAGCAGTCGATGATCAGGCGGTAGTTATCCGCCGCGCCCATCTCGCCCCACGCTTGAATGAATTGCCCCTTTTGCTGAAAGCGGTTGGCAAGGCAGTCCGCCGACTTCAATGCATAAGTGCGCGCTTTTTCGCTGCCCGTGAGGTCGTATGCCGTCACACACGAGAGGCCGTATAAAAACCCCATATCGTGAAAATCGACGTTGACGCGGTTGTCCATACGCTCGGCAAAACTGTCCACGTTTTGCTCGGCGACGGTTTGATATTTGGCATCACCCGTCAACTGATAGGCCAGCCACAGCATGCCCGTCCAAAAGCCCTCGGTCCAATCGCGGTTTTCGGTTTTTTGATACAGATATCCCGCGCCTGTCGCCGCCGGCGGAAACGAATTCCCGCCGAATAATGCAATGCCCCTGTCGATGCGCACGAGTGCGTTGTCAAGCGCTTTTTGCAGCTTCTCCGGGGTCAGTTCTGCGGCTTTTTTGAGATACCGCTCCGGGTTTTGAAGGGTCTCTGAGATCGGTTGAAACATGACTTCCTCCGTTGAGTTGTATAGTTATGTCGCAATGACAAAATCGGCTTTTTGATCGTGCGGTTCATTCGGGATTTCGTTCACCAGCAATTCTTTTCGGCATAATACCGCCGAAACTCCCGAATACTGTGCCAAAAAGCGGTCGTAATATCCTTTTCCGTGTCCGATTCTGTACCCCCGTTTGTCTGCGCACAGGCAGGGTAGCACGGCGAGGTCGATTTCCGAAGCGGGTATAACCCGTCCTTTATCTTTCACAGACGGAATTTGATAGTAATCGCATTCCAATTCATCGAACCCGCAGACCGCAACGGCCTCCATCGAATCTCCCGGCAAACACCTCGGGACGCATACGGTCTTTTTTAATCGAAGCGCCGCCTCGAGAAAACCGCGCGTCGAGACCTCGTCACCGACCGTGACATAACAAAAAACCGTCTTTGCCGCTTTGAACGCTTCAAGCGTAAGCAGTTGCTCGGTTGCCGCAAAATCCGATTCGGCTTTTCGCTGTTCGGAGAGGATTCGGGCGGTTTGTTTAACCCATGCCCGCAGCTCGTTTTTTGTATTCATCACTTGATTTTCAAACCATCGCAGATCGCGCGGTCATAAATGCGTTTCGCCAGAGCGTAGTTTTCTTTGCTGCTCTGCGCAAAATTCTCCATCATAATGCCGCTGTTGATCTCTAAAATTTTCAACCCTTTTCCGTCGTCGATGATGTCGATCGAGGCGAAGCGGATATCCAACGCTTTTGCGGCTGAAGTTGCGAATTCGGTCAATTTTGCAAGCAGCTGCGGTTGTGTGACGAGTTCGGGAACCGCTCCCTGCCCCAAATTGTGTTTCCACGAGAGCACCGCTTTTTCACCGCGCTTTAAAACGGTGGTTACATCAACGGTTTTGTCAATCTCGATGTCTTTTAAGCCCGCTTGATGAATCAACATCGAAATCGTATCTTTCCCATTGCCGACCACAAACGGGCGGACTTTTTGATAAATCACCATTACTTCGCCGTTCAAAATGATGGTTCTGTACTCGTTTTTAATCTCGGTGTAGGGCGAGACGCTCATGGAACGGGAGGTCTTAAAGATGTTAAAAACCGCTTCTTCGAGTTCGGAAACATTGGTCACTTTATAAACGCTGTGTCCGCCCGAACCGTTGTTCACCTTGCACACCAGCGCTTTGTGTGTCTGCAGCAGTGCAAGCAGCTTTGCCCACGAGCCCTCTTCGCCGATGTAGTGAATCTGGGACGGCGACATAAAAAACACATGCTCGACATGCGGGATGTTGTTGACCTCAAGCACGTCAGACAATGCGCATTTATCGTCGCAGACCTGCTCGATGGCGGCGTTATTTTGGGGAAAGCGATATCCGTAAAGAAACATGCGATTGCCGTTCGGGGCGTCCAGCTGAAACACCCAGTCGTAAGAAAGGGCGTGACACTGTATCTGCCGCTCAAGGCATATTTCTTTGACGATCTTCGTCATTTGGCGCTGCATATTTTCCATCGTCTTTTCACTCATCCGCTAAAATTTCGCAAGAATATAATTAAAAATTTGTCGATACAGGGCTTTTACATAGGCGTCCTGCACTTCTTTTTCATAAGCGTAATGATCCATGCCCGGCGCACTGTTCACTTCAATCACGCGGTAATAACGCTCGTTCGGGTCGGTGATGTCGTTTGCAAAGAGATCCACGCCGCATAAATCCAAATTCAATCGGTCGGCAATTTCCCCCGCAAGTTCACTAAAATACGGCGAAATCCGGTCGGTGACATCGAGAGAAATGCCACCCAACGAGAGATTTGCCACATCCTGTAACGGGATGACGGCTCCCTCTGGAATGATATCATCAAGCGCATATCCCTGTTCGCGCAGGTTCAGTTCGATTCGTTTGTCGTCGGCGTTTACCAGTTTATCCCGCCCGTATTGCACGAACCGGTTGACCTCGGCATGAATGAGCTGCTCAACCGTTGAAACACCGTCCCCGGTAACTTGAAAAGGAATTCGCCGATAGGCCTGAATCACCTTGCCGCCGAGCACCGTGATGCGGTAATCGTTGGCCTTAATGTATTCCTGCACCAAAAACGTGCTCGATTTTAAAGTTGACGCTAAATTGGCGTATTCATCGATATCCTCCGGAGCTCTGATCTTCATCACGCCGGTGCCTTGGGCAAGGTCATTCGGCTTTATGATAAAAGGGAATTCAATGCCGATGTCGTCACGCAGTTCCCGGATTGCCTGTTCCATCGCTTCACGAATCTCTTTTACCTTGACAAAATACCGCTCTTTGGGCACGTCCAACCCGCAGCTTTTTAAATACGCGGAGCACGCGGCTTTATTATTGCAAATTTTTGCCGAACCCGCCGTATTGATATTAAAAGGGTTATTGCAGATGATATAATTCGTGCCCGAGGGGAGTTTTAAAGCCATATACATCCCTGATTCGGCATCGAGGTAATACTGCGTCGCGGTCTCGCGGCAAAACTGTTCAAAGGCGTCGAACACATAGTGATTCATCACGCAGGTATTAAATCTCTTTTTCATTTCACGCCCCGTTTCCGTCGAAATGTTCCGTAATAAATTATACCGTGAATGCCGCTAATGTCAAGCCGCAGAAGCCGATACGACAAAAGCGGCCCCCTTTCGGAGACCGCTGATATGGTTAGAGTACTATTTAATCAATTCCTTGACCGAAACGGCAAGCCCAGCCAGGGATTGAATGTCGGACGGAATGATAATCTTGGTGGACTGACCTTCGCCGACTTTTGCCAATGCTTCCAAGCTCTTGATCGCAATGACTTTGTCGGTCGGGGAGGCCTCGTTCAACATTCTAATACTGTCTGCAAGCGCGGACTGCACTTTCAAAATGGCGGACGCCTCACCTTCGGCCTCACGAATCCGCTTTTCCTTTTCACCTTCGGCCGCAAGAATCTGGGATTGCTTTTGGCCTTCGGCCTCAAGAATCTTGCTTTGCTTTTGACCCTCGGCCACCAAAATGGCGGAGTTCTTTTCGCCCTCGGCACGCAGAATCGACTCACGGCGTTCACGCTCGGCCTTCATCTGACGCTCCATCGCGTTTTGAATCTCTTTGGGCGGCAAAATGTTTTTGAGCTCAACACGATTGACCTTGATGCCCCACGGGTCGGTTGCAACGTCCAAAATCACGCGGATTTTGGTGTTGATGGTGTCGCGCGAAGTCAGGGTCTGGTCGAGTTCCATATCGCCGATGATGTTACGCAGGGTGGTCGCCGACAGCGTTTCAATGGCCATCATCGGACTTTCAACGCCATAGGAGTACAGTTTGGGATCGGTCACCTGGAAATAGACGACTGTGTCAATCTGCATGGTGACGTTATCCTTGGTAATTACCGGCTGCGGGGGGAAGTCGACAATGCGCTCTTTCAGCGAGACCTTTTTGGAGATCTTGTCAAAGAACGGGATTTTGGCGTGCAGGCCGGTTTCCCAAGTGGTATAATACGCGCCGAGTCGTTCGATGACGTAGGCATTCGCCTGCGGTACAACCTTGATATTCGAAACCAAAATAATCAGAACAAAAAGGGCGACGATGCCGATTGCGATGCCGCCTCCGAGACCGATTGCTGCATAAATCATAAGTAAATCCTCCTGTCTAAATTAACTGCTTTTGTGTATGAAACAAAAAACTAAAACTCACGATTGTTTTTTTACAAGCAGTTTCGTGCCTTTCATGTCTTTGACGACTACGATTTCTCCGGCGGTGATGCTTCCGCCGTCGACATCTACCGCGTTCCATACGAGCCCGTTGACATTCACGGTACCCATGTTGTGCGGCTCAATCGGCGTCAAAACAACGGCTTCCGCACCGATGTTGCGGTCGAGGTTGGTCGGTTCTTTTTTGCCGCGCAGCTTGCGCGCCAGCGGACGCGTCGCGGCTAACGTTGCACCGGCGACCACGATGAACAAGACAATTTGGAGCCACAACGGCGCACTGAGCAGGGTTGCAATTCCGGCAACCAGCGCTCCGGCGGCGAACCAGATGCTGACCAAACCCGCAGTTGCGCCCTCAACGAGCAGCGTGACCACGAAAATTCCGGCCCACACCCAGATCATGGGTTCCATAAAAACACCCCTTTCAAAGGTTTCGGATCGAATTCATTCAATCCGAACAATGAACCCCGGGAAAATGACCCGGGGTCTTGATCCGTTGTCATTTTACCCGTACATATTGTACCACATTCGCACACAAAGCGCAAGGAAAATCGTAGGGAAAACACCGATATTCGACAAATATTGTAAATCCGCACCTTCCATTTTCGCTTAATCGGCGCATTTAAAGATATTGACATGTTGTGATAAATATGATAAAATCAAAAACCGCTGACATAGTCAGTAACACATGGAGAGG
>CAZTDA010000124.1:0-6363 GCA_964612155.1 uncultured Eubacteriales bacterium
GGTGCAGCTGATCGCCCATGCCCAAACTGATGCCCTGACTCATCATCAGGCAGCACTCGTAACGCATGGCGGCCTCCGGCTTTAATCCGCCGAAGTCCCCCCACGCCTTATTGAATCGGGACGTATGGCTGATGGTGGGCAGCCCGAACGGACGGACATAACGGACGACATACGGAAACATCGAGTACCCCGCGCCGCCTGTGGGCAGACATTCGATCAAGATGTGGTTGATATATTTCTTTTCGATGTTTAAGTTCATCTTGGGGCGGCTGTTGAACCAGACCATCGGTTCGGGGTGTCCGCGGTGGGCGTCGTCGACCATCTTCCGGTAACGCTCCATATACCCGCACGCGACTTCGCGGGCATATTTGTTGCGGTCGGTTTCACTCTGCGGGTCGTAACCGCGCTTTTTCATTCCGTCATAAGCATATTTGGAGATACTGGGCTGATCCCAACACATATCAAAGATAATCCCGTCCGCCGGGGCGAATTTTCGTAAAACCTCGTCCAGTTGTTCGGCAAGATAATCTTGATAGGGGCTTGACATGTCCATGATCCGCCAACCCGCCTCGAACGGCGCGGCCCACTTGACCTGCCCGCCGTCGGGGTGTACGGCGATCCAATCGGGGTGATTTTCGGCTGCATATTCGTCGCACTGGACGCTGAGATAGATGGGTGCCAAGATGTTTCTTTTTTGCAGTGCTTCAACTTGCATTGAGAGCAAGTCCATCCCCTTGGGCAGACCCGGATGGCGCTCGGGGCGGTCGGTATTGTAGTAAAGCATACCGTGGTGGCATTTTGCAAAGACACAGACGCTGTCGATATTGGCCTTGACAAATGTGTCCGCGAATTCATCGGCGTTGAAATCACGCGCCACATAAAGGATATGCGGGCTGGTGTGAAAATCCATATGCAATGTGCGTACCGGAATCCGTAAATCATGATCCGCCATATCAACGCCGTCCTATCTTATTTTTATTAATTGATTATCTTCTGCTCAGTTCTTCATAAACTTCGTTGTAATAGAGGGCGTTTTCGACAGGGGTGTTGGCGGGGATGTGGTTGCCGACCGCCATAAAGAAGCCCGGGCAGCTCTTGCCGATATCCATGCAGCGCTTGACTTCGTTTCGGATGTCCTCTTTGGTGCCAAGCAGCAGAATCCGGGTGTCCGCATTGCCGATAAAGGCGTGGGTTTTGCCGTATTTTTCGGCGATATATTTCATGTCGGTGGTCGGCTCCATCACAAATCCGTTGACACCGGAGGCCGCAATATCGTCGATGAATTCGGTGTAGTTGCCGTCGGAGGTGTACATAATCTTTTTGCCGCTCTCGATCACGGGCGCAAACAGCTTTTTATAGTTCGGGAACAGGTATTTTCGGTACCAGTCGGGGTGTAAAAACGCGCCTTCGGTCCAGACAATATCATCGTGGAGCATCACGACTTTTGCATCCGATTCCGCCAGCACATTAAAGTATTGTTGCACCCAGGCGCAGTAGCGGTTGGCAAATTCACCGAATTTATTGTGATCAAGACCTGCGGCTGAAAGCAGTGTGTCCCAGCCGAGCATCGCAATCAGCCCCGACATGCAGGTGACATAAATGCCGGTCATGTTGACCAGATCGGGAAAATCGGTGCAGAGGGATTTATAGCTGTTGTTGAATTTATCAAGTACGGCGCGCTTATCGATAGGGCCGTAAAACGCCATCGGGTCAAAGTCAAACACGTCCTCGGGGTCCTCAAACAGGGAAGTGAGCTTGTTGTCGTAATCGACTCCGCCTGCGGCATAGACTGCGTGTCCCATCTTGGTTCGCCTGTCACCGAAAACATCTTCGCCGATCTGCACGCTCCACATAAAGTCATAATTCCACGCCTTGACAAAGGCGTTGCTCGCTTTTCTTTTCAATTCGTTGGGACTTGCCGCATTGACATCCAAACCGGTTACGGCTTTGATCAAATCCCAGTGCCCGTGCGCCGAATATTCGGTGCGCGGTACGCGGGCGGGCATTTCAAGATTGATTGCGGACATTCCGTCGGCTAATGACATAAAAAGTACTTCCTTTCGGTATGCGATTTATTTTTGGGCAAACATTTTTTGATAAAGGGCCGAACCGCTTTTGGTTTTAAAGATGTTATGATATGCGGCTTCCCGGGCTTCTTTGGGCATATCCCCCTCGTAGAAATTCACAAGGAAATCCGCCTCGACGAGGATTTGATAATCCATGCCGTCGATATGGGTATAGGTGTGATGATGACCCACCAAATAGCACACGCGCTCGACGACAATGGGGTCAAAACGCAGCCGCTCCAGCAGTTCTTTTGCGATGGGAGGGCCCTCGGTCTCCTGCTGTTTTCCGGTGCAGGTACCGTATTTTTCTTCACAACGCTTAATGCCGATGTCGTGGACAACGGCGGCGGTTTCGAGAAAATACAAAGTGCCTTTATCCAACTTCTCCTGCGTGCCGATCAGTTTGGCAAAGCTGTGCACTTTGATAAAATGCTGGATGCGCATGGGGTCGCCCGCGTCGTAATCCACCATGGCTAAGATCAATCTATTGATACGATTCATCTTTTTCACCTCGTCAAAACGGCGTTCACTGAAATCCATTTCATAGGAATCATCATAGTGAAACACGGCCTGAAAGTCAAGGGAAAGCGTAAGAATTCAGGTCAAAACCCGTTGTCATTCCCTCGGGAATCGTATATAATCAATGCGGAATCTCTTGAAAACGACATGAATAATAAAGGACGGCATTTTATGAAGAAAAAGCTTATCCTCAGCGCAGCGGTCATTTTGATTATTTCAATTTTTGCCGATCTTATTTTTCAATTTGGGGCAGGGTCTATCCCGTTTTGGCTGCCCTACGCTAAAATCGCACTGTTGATCGGAGCGCTGGTTTTCTTCCTGCTTTCAAAAGAGCTTAAAGGTCTGTGGAAACTCGCGGCGGTCGGAATTACATATACAGTCATGGACCTGATCGTCAAAGCGGTCTCCGGCTCGACCTTTTGGAAGTCGGCGTTTTCCACCGACAGCTTTATCGACACGGTCGGAAGCAGCATGCTGCTCAAGTTTATCACGGTGATCCCGATTGCCGCCGCATTCTTCTTTCTGTTCAAGTCGCCCGAGGATTTCTACTTTTGCCGAGGTGACCTCAAAACCAAAGCCCACAAAATCGTCTGGCTGGGAATTCCCGAAGGCAGAATCGGTTGGGGCAAGCTGGCTGTGATTTCGGGCATTTTGATTACGCTCGGCACCGGACTGCTCGGCATGGCAACCGCACTGGGGTTCCAATTTAAAAATACCGATCAGTTACTGCGTTATCTGCCGTTAATTTTACTGTTTGCCCTGTGCAACTCGTTCAGCGAAGGGTTGATTTACCGCTGCGGCGTTCTCGGCGCATTGAAGGATGTCGTGCCTCAGGGGTATGCCGTATTGATGTCGGCGGTCTTTTTCGGAATCGCCCATTATTACGGCGTTCCGGGCGGTTTTCTCGGCGCGGCGATGAGCGGACTGCTCGGTTGGTATATGGCGCGGAGCATGGCAGAGACCAAGGGCATGATATCTGCTTGGATCATCCACTTTATGCAGGACACCGTGATCTTTTCGATGATCGTAATGATGAAATAGAGGGTGTATTTACTCATGTACCGGATAGAAGAGCGAAAAACACGTTGGAACGACCTCCTGTTTAACAGCGGAAATGTGCGTCAGGGTTTATTGATCAATACCCCGTGGTTAGAGGAGGAACGACCTCATCTTTGGCCGGAATTTAAGCAAGAGCGCATCGACTGGATCTTGCGTAAATACGAGATGTTAACCGACAGAGCGCAGTGGCTGGATGAAGACACGGTTCCGTTTTTGGATATGCTCACCGGCACCGAGATTTTTGCCGAGGCATTCGGGTGCGAGGTTTACAGGCCGGATTTCACGATGCCCTCCGCACGGCCTTTGGTACATACCGCGTTTGAAGCGGCAAAGCTGAAAGTACCGGATTTATGGGATTCATCCCTTGCTTATCTTTTCGAAATGGCGGATCAACTTCAGCAAAGAGCGGGGAAGGATGCCGTTTTTAAAGTCCCCGATATTCAGAGTCCGATGGACATCGCCGCTTTGATCTGGGATAAAAACGAGTTTTATATCGCCATCGTCGAAGAACCCGAGGCGGTCAAAGAACTGGCGTATCAAGTAAATCTGCTGCTGACTGCGTTTTTTGACGAGTGGTTCAAGCGGTACGGCAAGAGCCACATTGCCCATTATCCGAATTACTATATGGATCACGGCTTCACCTTGGCGGAGGATGAAATCGGCATTGTCAGCCCCGAGATTTTTTTTGATTTCTATCTGCCGGAACTCGCTGCGCTCTCTAATCGATATGGCGGGCTCGGTATGCACTGCTGTGCGGATTCACGGCATCAGTGGGAGAACTTTAAGTTGATTCCGAATCTGCGGCTGTTGAATCTGGCGCGTCCTAACGAGATTTTGGTTGATGCATATCAGTTTTTCGCCGATTTTACCGCGCAATATCACTGCTGGTGCGGAGACGGCCCGGCATGGACCTGGCCGAACCAACGCCCCGCAAATGCTCGAATCGTCTGTGAAGCGACTGCAAACAACAGGGAAGAAGCCCTCGAAATTAGCGAGCGGTTTCGAGAGCTGTGGGGTTGAAAGCTCTAACGAAGTTTTTAAATTAAATCATGCTATTGTAATAGCGATCAATAATGTCATAAATAGAGAAGCGATATTCGCAATAAGCGGATTCACGGCGAGTTTCCATGTTGAGGTAGATTGATAAATCAAGAAGTAGGCGGAAAATATTGCAATCGGTACAATGAACTCACCGATCAGCAACAGGACGATGTAAAAAAGAGTGTCGTGAAACAAACTAATAACAAGAATATCATAAGCTGCCTGCACAACTATATTTACAAGCGGAACAACCCATATCGGGCGCAGTTTTAAAGGAATAGCGAGTAGCGTTGCAATTCCGGCTGCAAGCGCAATCCGAATGGGTATTAACGAATCAATAAAAGCAAACGGATTTTTACTATGACGTTGAAATTCAATTGCAGCTTTGTTTTCGGCGGCGTCATAGGTGAGCGAAGATGCGACTTTTGACAAACCCGGTTTGGTGCTGATTTCTTTTGACATCTGCAAAATATTTCCGTCTTTATTAAGTAAAACGATTATAATTTTGGGGCTGACTTGATCCATTGTCAGATCGTAATCGGTAAATTCAAAACGGGCGGATGGCAGTTCCATATCCGAGCTGTATAGCTTTTGATAATGAAAAGACAAACTCATATAACCGTCTTTGTTATAACGTGCAATTTCGGAATCGGCGGAGATGGCTGTCTCTCGTTCGCTGATTGCTAAGTATTCGACATCCTGTGGGGTAATTTGAATCAAAATATCAAGATATACGGCACCGGCAGGCGCATTTTGAACATGGCATTCAAAATTATTGTATGGGAGATTTGTAAATGCCGAAACCGGAATAGCGGTGATGCATAATAAAAAGACAACATAACCGAATAAAAAGATCTTCTTCATCAAAACAACCTACTTTGCTTGATTCTTTTATTTAATCAGCGTGTGTGCAAAAAAGATGGATTGGAAAGTTTTAAACTGAGAATTTGATTAAAATAAATAAATTAACTGCCATTTTTATGCGGGATTATGGTGATATCATATATGACATTTGAACCAAAGCCTTAATGATAAAAATCAAAAAAACCATGAGCAAAGAGATCGTGTTTGCGGCGAATGTAGCAACTGCGAATTTCCATTTCAAACTTTTTTCAAATATAACAATGTATACAACAAGTGCAGAAAATAAGACAAATGCTTCACCTACAATCAATAGAAGCAGGTGACACATACCGCTGAGTAAAAATATGATTAAAATAATAATATAAGCTGCTTGCGAAGCCAGCGTCACAAGAGGAGCTTTCCAAATTGGGCGCAGTTTTAAAGGAATCGCGAGGAGCGTTGCAATTGCGGCGGCAAGCGCAATACGAATGAGTATTAAGTAATAAAGCAGAGCAAAAGAGTTTTTATTTAAATCATCGAATTCAATTTTTGCGGTTTTTTGAATAACATCATAGGTGAGTGCGTATGCAAATTTTGATTTTTCCGGTTTGATGTTGATTTCATCCGATATATGCAATATGTTTCCGGCTTTATCAAGCAAAACCACTTTGATTGTCGTGCTGACCTTATCCATCGAAAGTTTTGAATCATTCAAATAAAACCATGGGGATGCTATTTCCATACCTCCTTTATCGAGATTTTTATAATGAAAGGACAAACTCATATAGCCGTCTTGATTATAAACAACAATCTCCGAATCGGCAGAGAAACTGTT
>CAZTDA010000125.1:0-6362 GCA_964612155.1 uncultured Eubacteriales bacterium
GACACTTTTTTACGACGGGCATTATTCCCAAACAAACCTTGAACGCAAGACCGATTTTGTAAAACTGGCTGAGGCGTTCGGTGCAGAGGGAATGCGGATTTCCTGTCTTAGCGAGATGGACGCGGTGCTCGAAGCGGCGTTCGCCTGCGACGGCCCGGTGGTTGTAGATTGTGTGATTGATACCGACGAGATGGTTTTGCCGATGATCCCGCCCGGCGGCTCGGTCGACAACATCATTCTAAAATAAAAGGGAGATAAATAAAACATGAAAACGGAAAAATTCGTGATTGCGGTTTTGGTTTCAAACCATTTCGGCGTTTTGACCCGTGTGGCCGGACTGTTTGCGCGGCGCGGCTTTAACATTGATTCGCTGACCGTCGGCGAGACCGAAAACCCTTCCATCTCCCGCATGACCATCGCCGTCACGGGCGACGACTATGTCCAAGAACAAATGGTCAAGCAGCTCGAAAAACTGCACGATGTCAAAAAGATCGCAGTGATGGAGCAGGACGAAACGGTCACCCGCGAACTGGTGCTTTTAAAAGTCAAATCGGACGATGCCAACCGGGCTGCCGTCATCGAAGCGGCCAATGTCTACCGCGCCAAAGTCGTCGATCTCTCGCCCGAATCCATCAGCATCGAGATCACGGGTGAGCAGACCAAACTGGATGGCTTTATCAAATACATGCGGCAATACGGCGTTTTGGAGCTCTGCCGCACCGGTGTCACCGCCATCGGGCGGGGCGATTCCACACTCACCATCAGCGAATAAAAATTTAAACTATAATTATTTAATTTAAAGGAGAAATGAAACATGGCAACCATCTATTACGAAAAGGATTGTAACTTGAAAGCACTCGACAAAAAAACCGTCGCGGTCATCGGCTACGGCAGTCAGGGACATGCCCACGCACTCAACCTACACGACAGCGGCGTCAAAGTCGTCGTCGGCTTGTATGAGGGCGCACCGTCCGCAGAACGTGCCCGCGCAGCGGGACTTGAAGTCAAGCTGACCGCCGACGCGGTCAAAACCGCCGACATCATCATGATTCTCGTCAACGACGAAAAGCAGTCGGCGCTTTATAGAAAAGATATTGAACCGAACTTGACAGCGGGTAAAACGCTGGCTTTCGCGCACGGCTTTAACATCCATTACGGTCAGATCGTGCCGCCCAAGGGCGTCGATGTCATCATGGTCGCGCCCAAAGGCCCCGGACATACCGTACGCAGTCAGTATGTCGAAGGCAAAGGCGTACCCGATCTCGTCGCCGTACATCAGGATGCAAGCGGAAAAGCGCTCGAGACCGCTCTTGCGTATGCGGCGGGCATCGGCGGCGCAAGAGCCGGTATCTTGCAGACCACCTTTAAAGAAGAGACCGAGACCGATCTGTTCGGCGAACAAGCCGTGCTCTGCGGCGGCGTTTCGGCCCTGATGAAAGCGGGTTTCGAGACACTCGTCGCAGCCGGATATCAACCCGAAAGCGCTTATTTTGAGTGCGTACATGAGATGAAACTGATCATTGATCTGGTGGTGCAGGGCGGCTTGTCCTATATGCGCTATTCCATCAGCGACACCGCCGAATACGGCGATTACAGCGTCGGCAAGCGCATCATCACCGACGAGACCAAGAAAGAGATGAAAAAAGTCCTCACCGAAATTCAAGACGGCACCTTTGCGCGCAACTGGATTTTGGAGAATCAAGCGGGCAGACCATCGTTTAACGCCCTGCGCCGCATGGAGAGCGAACATCAAGTCGAGAGCGTCGGCAAGGAACTCCGTGAAAAAATGTCTTGGCAAGCTAAGAAATAAGATTTCTTATCGCTGAAAAATAAAGAACCTTTCTTTGAAAGGAAGTAACCATGAGAAGTGATTGTATTAAAACCAGCGCAGAACGCGCGCCCCACCGCAGTTTGCTCAAAGCAATGGGCTATACCGACAGCCAGATCAAAAAGCCGTTAATCGGCATCGTCAATTCGTTCAACGAGGTCATCCCCGGGCATATCCACCTCAATCAAATCGCCCGTGCGGTCAAAGACGGCGTTCTTGCCGCCGGAGGCACACCGATGGAGTTCAATGTGATCGGGGTCTGCGACGGGCTTGCGATGGGTCATACGGGCATGAAATATTCACTGGCCTCGCGGGAATTGATCGCGGACAGCGTCGAAAGCATGGTGATGGCGCATAGCTTTGACGGCCTTGTTTTCGTTCCGAACTGCGATAAAATCGTCCCCGGTATGCTGATGGCGGCGGCGCGGCTGAATCTGCCCTCGATTTTTGTCTCAGGCGGTCCGATGCTCTCTCTGGACGGCAAGGATCTGAACAGCGTCTTTGAAGCGGTCGGCGCTTATAAAGCGGGGCTGATAGACGACGAAAAGCTGCACTGCCTTGAGGAAAGCGCTTGTCCCGGCTGCGGTTCCTGTTCGGGCATGTTCACCGCCAACTCGATGAACTGCCTCACCGAAGCGCTCGGGATGGGCTTACCCGGCAACGGGACAATACCGGCGGTCTACGCGGCGCGTACCCGTTTGGCAAAGGCGGCGGGCGAACAGATCATGGAATTGGTCGCAAAACAGGTGACTGCACGGCAGATTATGACCCAAAAGGCGTTTGCCAACGCGCTCACTGTCGATATGGCGCTCGGCTGCTCGACCAACTCGGTGCTGCACCTGACCGCCGTCGCACACGAAGCCGGCATGCAAATCGACTTGCACGAAATCAACGCCGTCAGCGATAAAACACCGAATTTGTGCCATCTCGCGCCTGCGGGCGCACACCATATGCAAGACCTCAATGCGGCGGGCGGTGTTCAAACGGTGATGGCAGAACTCGCGTCAGCGGGGCTACTGGATACCACGCTCCCGACCGTGACCGGCAAAACCGTAGGCGAGAATCTTGCCGGAAAACAGGCCGACGGGACCGTGATTAAAAGCGTGAAAGAGCCGTATTCCCAAAGTGGCGGGCTTGCGATTTTATTTGGGTCGCTTGCGCCATCCGGTGGGGTTGTCAAGCGCAGCGCGGTAGCCCCCGAAATGCTGGTGCATAAAGGCCCCGCGCGGGTTTTTAACAGCGAAGACGAGGCGATCACGGCAATCTATGGCGGAAAAATCAAGCCGGGTGACGTGGTTGTCATCCGCTACGAAGGGCCTTCGGGCGGCCCCGGCATGCGCGAAATGCTCTCGCCGACCTCTGCCATCGCGGGTATGGGACTTGATAAAACCGTCGCGCTCATCACCGACGGGCGTTTCTCGGGCGCAACACGCGGTGCAGCCATTGGGCATGTGTCGCCCGAAGCCGCAGCGGGCGGACCTATTGCCTATGTCTGTGAAGGTGATATAATCAATATCGACATCCCGCGACAAATTCTCTCGTTCGAGGTCTCAGAGGAAGAATTAGAAACGCGCAAAAAGACCATGAAGCTCAAACCCCCCGCAGAACTCTCCGGCTATCTCAAGCGTTATGCGCGCATGGTGGCCTCGGCGGACAAAGGCGCGGTAGTCGAATGAGCGAAGCAGATATTATACCTGTAAAACCTATTAACAAAATTGAAATAAGTAAAGAAGGAGGGTCACAGTTATGAGAAAAATTATGATTTTCGACACCACACTGCGTGACGGCGAACAATCGCCCGGCTGCAGCATGAATCTCGAAGAGAAATTGGAGGTGGCCCGCCAGCTAGAGCGCCTGAAAGTCGATATCATCGAGGCGGGATTCGCAATCTCTTCACCCGGTGATTTCGAATCGGTGAAGCGCGTAGCCGAAACGGTCAAGGACTGCCAGGTTGCCTCGCTCTCACGGGCGCTGACCAAAGACATCGACGCGGCTTGGGGCGCTATCAAAGGCGCTGTCTCGCCGATGATCCACACGTTTATCTCCACCTCGCCGGTGCATATGCAGTACAAATTGCGCATGGAGCCGGAAAAGGTGCTCGAACAAGCCGTTGCGATGGTCAAGTACGCCAAAAAGTATTGTAACGACATTGAGTTTTCGGCAGAGGACGCCATGCGCAGCGAACCGGCCTTTTTGGCAAAAGTGGTCTCTGCGGTAGCGGCTGCGGGCGCAACCGTGGTCAACATCCCCGACACAGTCGGTTTTACAACCCCCGAAGAGATGGCGGCCATGATCCGTTATCTGTTTGAAAACGCCTCGGGTATCGAAAAAATTCGCTTCTCGACCCATTGTCATAACGATCTCGGCATGGCGGTCGCTAATTCGCTGGCTGCGGTCGGCGCGGGCGCTTCGCAGATCGAATGCACGGTCAACGGACTCGGTGAGCGCGCGGGCAACACAGCGCTTGAAGAAGTCGTCATGGCGCTGCGCACAAGAGGTCAAACCATGGACTGTGAATGCCGAATCGACACGACCCAGATTTACCGCACCAGCCGTTTGGTCTATAACATCATCGGTCAGACCGCTCCGATCAATAAGGCGATTGTCGGCGCGAACGCATTCGCGCATGAGTCGGGTATCCATCAGCACGGCGTATTGGCCGAGCGGACGACCTATGAGATCATGACGCCCGAATCCATCGGTTTGCCGAAAAACAAGATGGTGCTCGGCAAACACTCGGGCAAGCACGGGCTTGAAGTCCGTCTCACCGAACTGGGCTACAGCTTTGACAAAGACGAACTGGAGGTTTATTTTCAGACCTTTAAAGAGCTCTGCGACAAGAAAAAGGAGATCACCGACCTTGACCTCGAGGCCATTGTAACCAGCGGCTTATCACAGCACGCGGGCGCATATCAGCTCGAACGATACGATGTCCACTCCTGCAACTACGCCACCGCAAACTGCGTTGTCCGGCTGTTATATAACGGCGAGAGCATCGAAGAAGTGGCGCTTGGGAACGGTCCGATCGATGCGGCTTACAACGCCATCAATAAAATCGTCAAGCGTGACGACTATTCCCTGATTAATTACGAGATTCACTCGGTCACCGACGGGCGAGACGCGCTCGGCGAAGTGGTTGTAAAATTAAAATACGGTGAAAGAACCGTGACGGGCAGGGGACTTTCAACCGACATCCTCGAGTCAAGTTTGCTCGCCTATGTCAACGGGGTCAATAAAATTTTGGATCTGGGGTGAAAATAAGTGAGAAACGTTGAAATTTTCGATTCCACGCTGCGCGACGGCGCACAGGGCGAGGGCATCTCGTTTTCGGTGCAGGACAAATTGAACATCGTCAAAGCGCTCGACGATTTCGGCGTTGATTACATCGAGGCGGGCAATCCGTTTTCGAATCCCAAAGACACGGCGTTTTTCGAGCAGGTGCGGGGCTTTCGGCTAAAAAACGCTAAGCTCTGTGCGTTCGGCAGCACTTGCCGTAAAGGCTTGGACCCCTGTGACGACGAAAACATTTCGGCTTTGCTCAAAGCTGGCACAGAAGCGGTCACCGTGTTCGGCAAAGCATGGGATTTGCATGTGACCGAAATTCTGCGCGCAACCTTGGATGAAAACCTAACCATCGTCGAAAACACCGTTCGTTTTTTAAAACAAAACAATCGCGAGGTCATCTTTGACGCCGAGCACTTTTTTGATGGATACGCCGCAAACCCCGATTACGCGCTCGAGGTGTTGAAAGCCGCAAAGCGCGGCGGTGCGGACTTGTTGTGCCTGTGTGACACCAACGGCGGTACCGCTCCGCTCGCTCTCTATGACGTCGTAAAACGCGTCTGCGGGGCTTTTGCAGACATGCACGTCGCAATACATTGTCACAACGATTCGGGCTGTGCGGTCGCAAATTCGCTGCTTGCGGTCGAAGCGGGGGCAATGCAAGTGCAGGGAACTTTTATCGGTTTCGGCGAGCGGTGCGGCAACGCCGATCTCTCCGCCGTAATTGCAAACCTGAAATTAAAACGCGGCTATGAAATGCCGAATATAAAAATCGAATCACTCAGCGAAACCGCCATCCGAATCGCCGAAATCGCCAATCTCAACATTCCGGGCGATAAGCCGTTTATCGGAAAAAGCGCGTTTGCGCACAAGGGCGGCATGCACATCGACGGCGTCAGCAAGCTCTCGATATCATTTGAACACATCGATCCGGCGCTTGTCGGCAACCGGCGGCGGTTTTTGACCTCCGAGGTCTCGGGGCGCACGACGGTACTCGAAAAAGCCGCGCGACTCGCGCCCGAGCTCAAAAAGGACTCACCCGAGACCGCTCAGATCGTTGAAAAGCTCAAAGAACTTGAAAGCAACGGCTACCAATTCGAGGCCGCCGATGCGAGTTTCGAACTATTGATTTTAAAACTATTGGGGCGTTATCAGCCATATTTTTCGCTAATTCAATATAAGACTACGGGCGACTATCCGGTTTCGGAAGGTGCGACTTCAGCATATGCGATGATCCAGATTCGAGTGGACG